>JALYUC010000212.1 GCA_030853965.1 Verrucomicrobiota bacterium
GATGAACCACCGTGCGCCTTGCTCCCGACATCGCCTTCGTAGAGCGATGCGAATGCGAACTGCGGTTGATCGGCCGGTAAGAACCCCGCAAACCACGCCGCCGTGCGCTCCTTGTTCTTCGGTCCCCACTGCGCCGTTCCGGTTTTTCCGGCAACCTCAACATTGTCGAGACTGGCGGCATGCGCCGTCCCGGCGGGCCCGTTTACCGCTTCGATCATGCCGGTGCGCAACTGCTCCATCGTTTCGGATGAGACTTCGATAGTTTTTTTCGCGCGTACCTGGTAGGCGCTGACGATCTCGTTATCGAATGTTTGCACCTGTTGCACGAGCCGCGCTTGATAAAACGTGCCCCCGTTCGCAACGATGGCCATCGCTTGCGCCATTTGCAGTGGTGTAACCTGTGTGTCGCCCTGGCCGATCGACAAGTTAGCAATGTCGCCATTGAGCAACTTCCGGCCGTGCGTTGCTTTCATGTACTCGTCGTTCGGAATGCGGCCTTCCACTTCGCCGCGCAAGGGAATGCCACACTTTGCCCCAAAGCCCAGCCTTAGCGCCCAATCGATGATCGGTTCCGCTCCCGTCTTGATTCCAACCTGATAAAACCAGGTGTCGCATGATTCGGTCAGCGCCTGCACGAAGTTAAGCGCTCCGCGATCGCTTTTCTTCCAATTGTGAAAAGTCACGTTGCCGACGTCGAGCGCAGGTACGCATTGATATAAATCGTTGGGACGCACAGCGCCGCTCTCGAGCGCAGCGATGCCGACGGCGACTTTAAATGTCGATCCGGGCGGATACGAAGAGCGAAACGCCCGTGGCAACAGCGGAATATCAGGATCGTCTTGCAGCGCTTTGAATTTTTCTGCGGATATCGATGGAACGAAAACGTTTGGGTTATAAGTCGGCCATGAAGCGAGCGCGAGAATGTCGCCCGTATTGGGGTCGACGATCACGATCGCGCCGCGTTTCGCTTTGGCCTCGAGCGCTTTTTCGGCCAGCTCCTGCAGACGCAAATCAAGTGTCGTGACGACATTGTAACCAGGAACGGGCGGGCTGATCAATTTCTCCGAGGTCTTGCGCCCATCTTTGTCGAAGGTGAGCTTGTATTCGCCATGCTTGCCGCGGAGCATTTCGTTGAAGGTTTGCTCGAGTCCTTCGCGGCCCTCAGTCTCCGGCCACAGCGTTTCGTGATTGTCGATAATGCCATCCAGATTGCGGCCGGTCTTCCCCGTGTAACCGACAATTTGGCCGCCTAACTTTCCATTCGGATAAGTGCGGACATAAATTGGCCGTACAATCATCGGGGCACGAATGTCATTCTTCAGCTCATCGTATTCCGACTGGGTTAAATTCTGCGCGATCTCGAACGGAAGAACTCCCCGGTTACGATAATGCCGCAGAATTGTTTCATCGGAAATCTTTAGCGAACGACCAAGCAATTTTTCGCCGAGCGCAATTTTTTGCCGGGCAAATTCGACCGCCTTCGCGTCGGAGAAATCGAGCGGCGTGGGAAAATTAAAACCGACGTTGTAGCTCAAACGATTTTGTGCGAGCGGCACGCCGTTGCGGTCTATGATCTGGCCCCGCGGAGCTGGAATATCGAGAATGTAAGTGCGCGCCAATTTTTGCGTCTCGAAAGTCGGGATAATTGTCTCTTCCTCACTGGCTGGGCTTGCGCTCGGACTCGCTGTTGGCGCTGGCGTTTGCGCGTGAATCATTGGCGATAGAACAAAAATCGACAAACCAATGGTAGGAATGGCGCTTCGAGCCGTCCGACTAATTCGACGGACGCTTCGGAGAAGCGTCTCCACCTTTTCGGAGCAATGCATCTACGCAATCTGCGGATTACTAATGCCGCTGCAAGAAGCGGTGCACATCTTCGGCTAGTTTGGAGCCGATTCCTTCTGTCGCCGCGATTTCCTCCGCACTCGCTTTGCGCAGCCGGTTAACCGATCCGAATTTCCGCAACAGCAAATTTTTCCGGTTTTGGCTCACCCCCGGACAATCGTCAAGAATGCTTTCGCCGATCCGCTTTTTCATGAGCAATTGATGGTAGGTGTTCGCGAAACGATGCGCTTCGTCGCGAATCCGCTGCAATAATCGCAGCGCGCCGGAATCAAGGGGCAATTGCAACGGCATCGCTCGACCGGGCCGATAAATCTCCTCGTGTTCTTTCGCGAGTCCGATGATCGGCAAATCATGCAAACCCAGACGCTGCAGCTCGCGACAGGCTGAAGACAATTGTCCTTTCCCACCATCGACAATAATTAGGTCGGGCAAACGCACAAGATTGGTTGATGGTTGAGAGTTGATAGTTGATGGACGCGCCAGGGCATCCGCCGGATTTTCCTGCGAAAACTCCGCGGCATCTGGATTCGTCTCGCGCGCTTCGAGCAGCACCCGCGAATATCTTCGCCGGACCACTTCAGCCATGCTGGCGAAGTCGTCCTGCCCCTCGACTGTGCGGACGCGATAACGCCGATAACAATCCTTGTCCGGCACGCCCTCGCGGAAACAAACCATCGAAGCCACCACGTGCGTGGTGGAAATATTGGAGATGTCGAAACATTCCATCACGTGCGGCAGGCGAGAAAGTTGCAGCGCATCGGCTAACGCCTGCACGTCAGCCATTGGATCGATCGTGCTCGGCAAACTTCCACGCGTGAAACGCCGCGTCGCTTTTGTGGTGCTGCGCAAATCGTTAATCATGTTGCGCAGCTCGGCCGCCTTTTCGAAATCTGTCTTCTCCGCGGCTTTTCGCATTTCCCCTTCCAGTGCGGTGATCATTTCACGCGAGTGTCCCTCGAGAAACTCGCACGCTTGCGCGGCCCGTTCACGATATTGCTCCGCCGTTATCTCACTGAGCCGCATCGGAACCTGATAAGTCGACGATTTTAATTCACGCTCCGTGGGCGAACCCCGGCCAAAGGTGAGCACACCGAATTTCTTGCGCATGAAATTCAATGTTTGTCGCAGCGCACCGGCATGTGCATAGGGCCCAAAGTAGCGTGCGCCATCGTCTTTCTTAAAGCGCGCCAGGCGAAAACGCGGCCATTCCTCCGCCATGTCGATCTTGACCACGAGAAAACGTTTATCGTCGCGAAACGAGATATTGTAACGCGGCCGATACTCCTTGATCAGTTTACCTTCGAGCAGAATCGACTCGGCTTCACTGCGCACTGTATGCGTTTCAAAATCCCAGACGCTGTCGAGCATCGCCCGCGTTTTCAAATCGGCGACAGCAAGCTTTGACGGCAGAAAATACGAACTGACCCGCTTTCGCAGATCGTGCGCCTTGCCCACGTAAATTACCCGGTTAAAGCG
>JALYUC010000019.1 GCA_030853965.1 Verrucomicrobiota bacterium
TCGCGCAAATGCGTTCGAACAAAACGCGTTCCACGCTCACTGCACTCGGCGTGATTATCGGCATCGTTGCAGTGACGTTAATGGGAACGGCGATCGGCGGAATCCAAATCGGTTTTGACAAAAGCATGGCCGTGTTGGGCGACGACGTACTCTACGTCACGCAGTGGCCTTGGAAAGTTGTGGACGATTGGTGGAATTATCGCGACCGGAAAAAGATCAAGACGGAATATGCGGAGAGGCTCAACCGCATGATTGATGCGACGCCGAACTCGAATCTCATCGTTGCCGTGCCCACCTCGAATTTGTTTCGTTCGATTAAATACGGCGGCAACCAGGTGGACAATGTCTTCGTCCTGGGGACGACTTCGGATTTCATCGTAACCTCGACAATCGATTGCAAAGAAGGCCGCTTTTTCAGCGAAATAGAATCGCGTGGTGGCGCGAGTGTTGTCGTGATCGGTTATGACGTCGCGGACGCGCTATTTCCGTCGGAAAATCCAATCAACAAATCGGTTTTGATCAACGGCCAGCTTTTCAAGGTCGTCGGCGTGAACACGCGGCAGGGAACGTTTCTCGGTTTGTTCAGCTGGGATTCGATGGTGGCGATGCCGCTCAGTGCATTTAACAAATACTTTTCCACAAACACCGAATCGGACATTCGCGTGAAGGTGAAAGACAAAACCAGACTTGCGGATGCAAAGGACGAGCTGATCGGTTTGATGCGGCGGGTGCGCGGCTTGCCGCCGGAAAAGAAGGACGACTTCTCGATCAACGAACAACAGGCCTTCAAGAGCACGCTCGATCCAATCAAGAACTCGATCGCCATCGCAGGATTGTTCATCACCGGGCTTGCGCTTTTCGTCGGTGCCATCGGGATCATGAACATCACATTTGTAAGCGTGAAGGAGCGAACAAAAGAAATTGGGACGCGCAAAGCGCTCGGCGCGCGCCGCCGCACGATTTTGTTGCAGTTTCTCATCGAATCGACCGCGCTCTGTCTGCTCGGCGGCTTCATCGGACTGACGTTCGCCTATTTGATGTGTTTCGGGATCGGAAAGGCGTTTCCTTCTTTCCCGATAAATTTTTCGGTCGGCCTTGTCCTCGCGAGCATGATTGTTTCAGTAATGACAGGACTTGTGTCCGGGTTCGCGCCGGCGTGGACTGCATCACGCTTGGATCCGGTAACGGCACTTCGTTATGAATAACGAAAATTCGAAATTCGGATTTTAGCCGTGTTGTTTACGGAGATCATAAAAATGGCTTGGAGTTCGCTCGGGGCGAACAAATTGCGCTCCAGCCTGACGATGATCGGAATCACGATCGGTGTTTTCTCCGTCATCTCGGTCATGACGGCGATCGGTGCGCTGCAATATTCCATTGAGAACGGCATTAGCTTTCTGGGCTCGAACATTTTTCAGTTCGCGAAATATCCAGCGAACGTGAGCGCAAGCGGCGATGTCAGAGAAAAATATCGGAACCGGCGTAACATTACTTACCAGCAAGCGCTGCATTACTACAGATTGATGGAAGGGGAAGCGCGCGAAATTTGTCTCAAGTGTTTCGCCTACGAAGTGAAGGGACAGGCGGTTTACAACGGCGTGAAGACAACACCGAGCCTCCTTGTCGTAGGAACCAATAGAAGTTTTCTAACGGCCAACGCTTTCACGCTCGGTTACGGCCGGAACTTGAATGACGAAGATGTCGATCTTGCGCGACGGGCAATCGTCGTTGGGAAGACGGTCGAGAAGCGTTTGTTTCCGCACGAAACGCCCATCGGTAAAGTCGTTCGGATGAGCGGCCACACCTACACAATTATCGGCGTGCTCGCTGAAAAAGGGACGGCATTTGGTCAAAACCAGGATGACATTTGCATCATGCCGATTACTCGATTCTTCGAGGATTTCGGCGAAGCGAAACGCACTGTCAACATCGCGACGCAGGCTTTTTCGACCGACTCTTACAATCGGACGTTTGACAAAGGGATAGGGGCGATGCGGATTGCGCGCGGTCTGCGCGCGAACCAGGAAGACGATTTTGAGATCTATTCCAACGATTCGCTCAAGAGCGCGTTCGTGAATGTCGCGGGGGTGGTGCGCATCGGCGCGTTTGTCATTAGCTTCATCGCGCTGGTGGCCGCCGGGATCGGAATAATGAACATCATGCTCGTAAGCGTGACCGAACGCACCAAGGAAATCGGCGTGCGCAAATCGATCGGTGCGCGTAGCAAGGATATCATGCGGCAGTTTTTGACCGAAGCCGTCTTCATTTCCGAAGCGGGCGGTGTGCTCGGTATTATTCTCGGTGTCATTGGCGGGGATCTGCTCGCGGCCTGGCTAAAAGTAGATCTGATTTTCCCGTTCGGCTGGGCATTGGCTGGATTGATTGTTTGTTCCGCGATCGGCATTGGCTTTGGCCTCTACCCTGCGTATCGCGCGGCGTCGCTCGATCCGATCGAGGCGCTGCGCTTCGAATAGAAATTCCCCGCGGAATCCTGGTTCGCGTCATCGAAGGCACACAACTTGCGCCTCTTGCCCTTTGACCACGCCATCCGCTTCCCCTATCCTCGCGCTTCCAAATCCTTGCCCTCGTGCCTGCAGCTCTTCAATCTACTACCGGGACCAGTTCGCAACATAGCGTTCTTCTGATTGAAGAATATGATGCGCTGGCGGCAGCGATCGACTCCGCGCTGAAGAAATTTGCGCCTCAGCATGCCACAGTCGTAGCACGATCACTCGGCGAGGCGGAGGCGTTAACAAAAAAGATCGAGCCTGATCTCTTCGTTATCGATTTCGATCCGGTCTATCCGGGCTTGACAGAGTTCCTCTGCAAAATGCGCAGCATAAACGCTGAGGCACGAGTGCTGGTTATCGCCGCTGGAATCTCGAACGAGATCGCGGGGGAGTGGCGTTCATTGGGGGCGCTGCAATTCATCAAGAAGCCTTTCGAGGTGGCTGACTTCGGCGCTGCCGTTCAGGCATTACTTGGGCCGTGGAAAAGTGCCGAGTCCGCACAATCACGTGGCACCCTTCAATCTCTGAGTCTGGCGGATATCGTATTGTTACAGTGCGCTGGTGGTCGCAGCGTTACCGTGGAAGTCCAAGGGTCGAACAGTAAATCCGGCGAGATCCATGTGGTGGGTGGCCAACTCGTCCACGCGAAGGCTGGCAAACGCACTGGCACCGAGGCGTTAGAGGAAATGTTTGGCTGGGCCGCGCTTCGCATGCAAGAAGCAGCGAAGTCAAGCTCGGCCGCCCACACCATCCAGGGACCGTGGATGGAAATTCTTTTCGAAGCGTCGCGGCAGGTCAGGGCGCTTCAGCCGATCGAGGACGCACCACGCACTGAGCCGCCACCTGCACCGCGTCTCAAGACCGGAAAGAAAATCGTTGTCATCGACGATACGGAGATGCTGCTCATCTTTGTCGAGGACACGCTGGCAAGCGCCAATCCTGAACTGCAAATCACCACAGCGCTAAACGGCACAAGCGGGATAAAACAGATCGAATATGTTAAACCGGATCTGGTCCTGCTCGATTACAGTTTACCGGACCTGAACGGCAAGGACGTTTGCCGCCGCCTTCTCCAAAACGAGCAGACCGCACGCATCCCGGTTTTGATGATGTCGGGCCATGTCGTGGAAATGGCGGAAGTTGCGGCAAGTTGTGAGAATGTCGTCGCGACGCTGGCGAAGCCGTTCTTATCCGAAGCTCTCGTCGCTCTCGTGAAGCAAACATTAGGCGCTGAGCCCCGAATGGCACGAAGAATTGCGGAGGTCCCAAAGCATGTAGAACCTCCCCAAATTGCAGCACCAAGGGCGAGAGAAATGCCCGTTCCATTGGCTGACCACAAACCGGTCGAACCGACGCCAAGTGGCCCCGCACGAACCTATGTCGCAGCACCGGACACCATGAAGGTCAGGACAATTTCGGCGCCAGTCCTTTCCACACAACCGAACGATGTCGTACTAGGTTTGTTTCTCGAAGTCGTTTCAATGCAACTCACTCCGTCCCTCCGCATGGGAACGATTCGCGCAAAACCTTCGTCGTCCGCAGTATCGCTTCACGTCTCGCCGGTCGCGCTTCGCGCTGCCCTTCCCGCTCAGACTGCATTTCAACTTGGGCCAGTCGAGCTGGATGCAGACGGACGCATCGCTACACTTCGTTTGATTCCAACGCTGCAGCCCTTCCAGCATCTTCAAACCCTAAACGCATGCCAGATTGGAGGTGTCGCAGTCGTGTCGGTTAATTCCCATGAATGCGTCCAGCTGACTCCGACGACGACCGCGCCAATGACGATGCAATTACTGGCTCAGCTAGAATTAGCCGGAGTCGAGCTCTCCGCCAATTTTCAGGTCGCGCAGCTGGTTCTAAAAAACTACTCCAACACCGTGCGTGTCATGTTGGGCGTGGAAGCTCTCGGCCAAGAGCAGACCGGCGCGACTTGTGAAACAGCCGCCGTTCGGCTCGACAATTCCGCGCGGATTGCTGAGCTGCTTCTCAATCCAATCAAATAAAGTCACTCCAATCCGAGCGCCTTAAACGTTGCATCGACGTGCTGAAAATGAAGTTCCAACGAGCAGAGTCGATCGATTTCCGCGGCCGATAACCGGGACATAATCTCCGGCTCACGTTTTGCATTTTCCGCGAAGGGCCCTTCGCCTTTCCACGTTTTCATGGATGCTCTCTGCACGGCTTCGTATGCGCTTTTGCGTTCCGCACCGGCGCGTGTGAGCGCGAGTAAAATCGACTGGCTATGATACAACCCTTTCGTCAGCGCGAGATTTTGCTCCATCCGTTCCGGATAAACCTGCAATCCCTCGACTAGCTCGCGCAATTTCACCAGCATGTAATCCATTAGCGTGCAGGAATCCGGCAGAATGATCCGTTCCGCGCTGGAATGGCTGATGTCGCGCTCATGCCAAAGCGCGATGTTTTCCATCGCCACGATCGCATTACCCCGGATCACCCTCGCCAAACCGCTTAGGCGCTCGCCCGTGATCGGATTGCGCTTGTGCGGCATCGCCGAGCTGCCTTTTTGTCCTTCGCTGAAAAATTCCTCCACTTCCAGAACTTCGGTGCGTTGGAGATGCCGAAACTCAGTCGCCCAGCGGTCAATGCTGGAAGCAATCAGGGCCAGGGTTGTCAAAAACTCCGCGTGCCGGTCGCGCTGCACGATCTGCGTAGAAATCGTCGCCGCCTTTAATCCGAGCTTTTCACAGACCATTCTCTCGATCGCCGGATCGACATGTGCATGCGTACCAACCGCGCCACTCAATTTACCGACGCGCACCCGCTCAAGTGTTTGCGTCAGGCGCTCCTCCGCCCGCCCAAATTCATCGAACATCAGGGCCAGTTTCAGTCCGAACGTGATCGGCTCGGCATGGATACCGTGGCTGCGCCCGATCATCGGCGTCATTTTGAATCGGCGCGCTTGGTCCGCGACGACCTTGCGCAGATCCTTCAAATCACTGAGCAGGATTTCCCCCGACTCAGCAAGTTGGACCGCTAGGGTCGTGTCGAGAATGTCAGACGAGGTCAGTCCTTGATGGATCCAGCGTGCGGCCGGACCGACCGATTGTGCCACGTTTTCGAGAAATGCGATGACGTCGTGATTAGTACGCTTTTCAATCTCCAAAATCTCCGGAATGGAAAAACGCGCTCGCTTCCGAATTTCTGTGGCATCGCCCTTGGGAATTTGGCCCAGCTCCGCCATGGCCTCGCAGGCCAGCACCTCGATCTCGAGCCAGACTTGAAATTTGCGCTCGTCCGACCAGATCTTGCGCATCTCTGGACGGGAATAACGGTCGATCACTGCGCGAAGATAAAGTCGCTGCTCAGAAGCCGAAAGTGTTTTGTGTCGGAAAAAAAATCGCTCCGGCGGACAAACCACCGGAGCGACTTCAAAAGTCGATTGTAGATCTTAGCCTTAGCAAACCCGAGCGCGAATGAAGCGACCGTTCTCCTGAACGCGCACTCGTCCGCTGCCAAGTAGATCAGCTACCGTCGCGACCGTCTCTTTGGGATTCTTTGCGCAAGAGCTGACGGCAAAAATCAGATCGCCAAGGGAGAGTTTCGAACGGGGCTTAAGTATTTGTTTGGTCTTTTTCATGATCAGTCGCACTGCATTAGAGCAGATGTAGTGCCATTTCGTTCAAACTATCCCAGCCAAAGGGTAGATTTACCGCAATTTGCCGAATGGTAGCGCGAAGGGTCACACGAATCCGACAGTTGTGTCGCTTTTATTTACACTCGCCGCTCTGGCTCACCCGTCAGTCGGTCGTTGCATAAGCCGCACTACCAGAATGTACAAACCCGCAAATCCAGCCACGAAAAGCAAAATCCAGTGTGATTGCGCCTTAATAAAATGGACCATTGCCTCCGGATTGGAGAGGAGGTCGGGCTCAGCACGGTAGGCTTGGACGCCAAGGTAGGCGAGGATCCAGCACCAAATCCCCGATCCTACGATTGTCACAATGCTGAAAATCCAAAAATTCATTCGCACGATTCCGGCCGGAATTGAAATAAGGTGACGCACCACAGGAAGGAGCCTGGCGAAGAAAACTCCACCTCCTTCGTAACGCGCCAGCCAGTTCTCTGCCTGTTCCAGTTTTTTCGCGTTAATGAGAACGAATCGACCGTATCGAACAATCAGCGGGCGTCCGATTACTCGGGAAACCCAGTAGGTTATAGCCGCGCCCAAATACGATCCCAATGTTCCGGCCAAAACGACTCCGCTGAACGAGAGTTTGCCTTGCGCAGCAAGAAAGGCAGCCGGCGGTATGACCACTTCGCTTGGCACCGGAAAGATCGAGCTTTCCATAGCCATCAAGACGATGATCCCCCAGTAGCCGCCGTGCAGGACCCATCCTACCCAAATTTCAAGAAGATGACGCATGATTCGATTTTAGATTTTGGATTTGTGATTTGCGATTTACGCTGGCGAACGCGCGACTAGTTCAATCCAAAATCCAAAATCCGCAATCCCAAATCCACATGTCGATCTATCGGCGCGTCCTTCGTTACTACCGACCGTTTCTGCCGCGGACGCTGCTCGGTCTCGCCCTTTCGCTAATCGGCATCGCTTTGAATTTGCTCAAACCCTGGCCGTTCAAAATAATCGTCGATCAAATTATCCCGAATTTTCGAGGCGACGCGCGTTTCTTGCACACGTACGGGTTCGCGAGCGGCCCAAGGTTTTCCATACCGGGAGTTGTCGGTCTTCTTTGTCTCGCGCTTGTGGTCCTCCAAATTCTCTGGGGAATCATCAATTGGATCACCAATTATCTATTCGTGAAAATCGGACTCCAGGCACTGCTCAAATTGCGGACCGATCTCTACTCGTATTTGCAATCGCTTTCGCTCAAGTACCACGATGCCCGCCGCTCGAGCGATTCAAGTTTCCGCGTCGCCTACGATTCGCAGTCGATCCAAACAATTTACAACAAAGGCTTCACCGGCATCTTTGGATCGACGATCACACTTATCGGGACCTTCCTGATAATGGTTCGTCTCGACTGGCAACTGGCGTTGCTATCGCTCGCAGTCGTTCCCCTTCTCCTTGGTGCGATCTATTTTTTCGCGCATCGCATTCGCCGAGAATCGACATTTATTCAGGAACAGGAAAGCGCTGTCCTCGCGCAGGCTCAGGAAGGATTAAGCTCGATCCGAATGGTGCACGCATTTGGTCGGGAAGAGTTCGAAGTTCGACAATTCTATCAGCAAGCACACCAAAGTTTACAGGCGAACCTGCGGCTTACCCTCACGAACGTAAACAGCGCGCTCGTTATCAGCACGCTCATGGTGATCGGAACAGCGGCGATGTACTACGTGGGGACAATGCACGTGCTTGCGGGAACGCTCACTCTGGGTTCGCTGCTAGTCTTCAGCGCGTATCTGCTGATGCTGTATCAACCGCTCGAATCCCTTACGTACACGACCTGGGCGATGGAGGGCGCGACCGCAGGAGCGAGACGTTGCTTCGAAGTCCTGAACCGACAAGACGACGTTGTCGATTCTCCTAACGCGATCGCGATTTCATCCGCCCAGGGTGCGATTGAATTTCGAAAAGTCTCTTTCGGTTACGCGCAAGATCGACAGGTTTTGCACGATGTCGATCTTCAGATCGACCCCAACCAAATCGTCGCGCTCGTTGGCGGCACGGGGGCGGGGAAAAGCACGCTCTTAAGTTTGGTTCCGCGATTTTATGATCCGACCGCCGGTGCAGTGTCGCTGGATGGTCGTGATTTGCGCGAAATCACGAAGAAATCTCTGCGCGCACAGGTTGGGATGGTCTTACAAGACACGCTGCTTTTTTCTACCACGGTCCGGGAGAACATTGCTTATGGTCGTCCAGACGCGACCGAGGAACAGATTGTCGAAGCCGCGCGCAGAGCGCAAGCGGACGATTTCATTCGGCAATTGCCAAATGGCTACGCAAACCTGGTTGGAGAACGCGGCGGTCATCTCAGTGTCGGTCAGCGACAGCGCATCGGAATCGCGCGCGCGTTCTTAAAGAATGCGCCGCTTCTTTTGCTTGATGAGCCGACATCGGCGCTCGATCCCACCACGGAGTCGGCGATAATGGAAACAATCAAAGAGTTAATGCGCGGCCGCACCACGCTCATTGTGACCCATCGCCTGGCCACAATTCACGATGTCGATCTTATCGTCGTCCTCGAAAATGGGCGCGTGGTCGAACAAGGTCGCGGCACGGACCTGGTCGCTCGCGACGGCATTTACGCGAAGCTTTACTCCTCCGGAAAGTTTTCGACATGAGCAGCGTCCGGCAGGATCGACATGTGGAAGGCGATTGGTGGACCGAGCCGGTTCCGCCGAATGTTGCATTCGGCGAAGGATTTTATTGCGAGACCGCGCAAGTGTTTCGATTCCTCCGCAATAAACAATCCGGCGCGCTCGTCTTCGGAAACCATGTTTCGGTTTATGCGGGTTGTTCTTTTTCGATTGGCGCGAATGGGCGCTGCACCGTTGGCGATTTCACTTTGCTCAACGGCGCACTCGTCATGGCCGAAGATAAGATCGAGATCGGATCGCATTGCCTCATTTCCTGGAATGTCGGCATCGCCGATTCTGATTTCCATCCGCTCGAGCCCGCGCAACGTCTGATCGACGCGCAGGCGCTCGCGCCGTTTTTTAAGAATCGTCCGCCGCGTCCAAAATTAAAAACCGCGCCGGTCATTATCAGCGACAACGTCTGGATTGGAATGAACGCGACGATTCTGAAAGGCGTGACCATTGGCGAGAACTCGGTTGTCGCTGCAGGATCCGTTGTCACAAAAAGCGTTCCGCCAAACACAGTCGTCGCTGGAAATCCGGCGGTGGTGGTCAAAACATTCCCGACTTGAAACGCAAGCGCATCGTCGTGATGGGCTTCATGGGCTCGATACCGATCGCGGGCGTGATCTGGCAGCACATTCACTACATCGTCGGGCTGCAACGGCTCGGGCACGATGTTTACTACGTCGAGGATTCAGCGCGGCTGCCCTACAATCCTGAGACGTTCGAGGTCAATGAAGAACTGGATTATGCGGGGAAAATCCTCAATCAACTGAGCCGTGATTTTGATTTCAAAAATCGTTGGGCATTTTGCGCACGCTATCTGAAAGGCAATCCAACGGCGGGTTTGCCATTAAAAAGAATCCGGCAGCTTTACCGCGAAGCGGACGCCGTCCTGAACATCTGCGGCACCCAGGAATTCAACGAGGATTTACTGGCCAACGAGCGCATTCTGTACGTCGAAAGCGATCCGGGTGTTGAACAAATCAAGGTCGACAAGCGCGTAAGATCGACAATCGGTTATCTGCGCCGGCACCACGCGCTTTTCACGTTTGGCGAAAACGTCGGGACGAAAAGTTTCCCGGTGCCAACGCACGGATTCAAATGGCTGCCGACACGTCAACCCGTCGTGACGGATCTTTGGAAAACCGAGCGAGTTCCCCGGCGTGCCGCAGTTTTTACCTCGGTCGCGAATTGGTCGACGAGTGGGTTGAAAGATATCACCTGGCGGGGCAGGAAATATCTCTGGAGCAAATCGCGGGAATTCCTGCGCTTCATTGCTGCGCCCAAGAAATCAGGCGAGACGTTCGAATTGGCGACTAATATCAAGGATCCGAGAACGCAGGAAAAATTTCTACGCAACGGCTGGCGTTTCACCTCACCATTGCAATTAAGTGTCGATTACTGGCTTTACCGTGATTACATCCGCCGTTCCAAGGGTGAGTTCACCGTGGCGAAAGATCAATACGTCCGCTTAAACACGGGTTGGTTCAGCGACCGCAGTGTGTGTTATCTGGCCGCCGGCCGTCCTGTGATCATTCAGGACACTGGGTTCGCCGAACATTACGGAAACAATGGCGGTCTTTTTGCTTTCCGCTCGTTGAATGAAATTGTCGATGCGATAAAGATGATCAACTCAGATTACGCGAAACATTCACGCGCCGCGCGAGATCTCGCACGCGATGTTTTTGAAGCTGAGAAAGTCGTCGGCTTGTTACTTGAACGCGCCGGAGTTTGAACGGACCGCCAAAGCGACGATTGATTCCAAACGACTGAGCGTTACTTTCTTCACGAATGTGAAAATCGCACTCGTTCGATCACTGATTGCCGTTTTGTTTTGCGCTTGTGTCCCGTGTGTTTTTCCCGGTGAATTCCAAAGCAAGACCATCGCTCCAATGACCTCTCTCCCTGTTATTACTGTTTCGGATAATCACTTCCTTCGAATTCGAAACTTTACCCAGGATGGCGGAAGCACTCGCGGCCGCGTGTCAGTAACACTGGGCAGTGGCGGCACGGCGACGAATATTCTAACCGCGGCAAAGATCGACACTACTGCGCCCGAGACGATCAATAGTGTAGTTATCGCTGGCCCTGCGACCGTTACAGTCACGGCGGGGGATGCAACGACCTTTATCACCTACACGAAAGAGAAGGATTCAGACTAGCGCGTTCGCTGCAACTGAAGATCGAATTGCGGGAATGCGATTTGCTTTTCGACCCCTTCGCTTGATCTTCTCCGCTTTGCCATGAATCGGCTCTGCTTTTTGTTGTTCTTTTTGTTGCTTGCAGCCGCGAGTGTTCAGGCGCAGCAACAAAATCCGCCCACTCCTCCAGCGGACCAGCCAAAGCTCCCTTCCACGATTGACAAACCCAGCGCTGTCGCCCCGCCCGCTGTGATTGCCGTGCCCGTCGCGCCGCTGCGCCCGAATGGGCCAGTCCAGAAAAGTTTGGTGCGCATTACGGCGACAGCAGTTGAACCCGATTACAAAGCCCCATGGAACGCGGGCGCGATTGGCCGTGGCATTGGGGCGGGATTTGTCATCGACGGCAACCGCATCATGACGAACGCGCATGTGGTGAGCAACAATCGCTACCTTACGGTGGAGCGCGATGGCGATCCGAATAAATATCCGGCGACGGTGCAATTCGTGGCGCACGATTGCGATCTGGCGCTGGTCACCGTGGCCTCGCCGAATTTTTTCAAGAACATGCTCCCGTTACAATTCGGTGGCATTCCCGCCTTGGAATCAGCTGTGTCCGCTTATGGTTTTCCGATTGGCGGTGAGCGCATGTCGGTCACGACCGGCATCGTGTCGCGCGTGGACTTCCAAGTTTACACGCATTCGTCACTTGATTCGCACCTTACCATTCAAATTAGTGCGCAGATCAATCCCGGAAACAGCGGCGGACCAGTCATGCAGAATGCCAAAGTGGTAGGCGTGGCGTTTCAAGGCTACAGCGGCGACGTCGCCCAAGGCGTCGCCTACATGATTCCGACCCCGGTGATTCAGCGTTTCCTCAAGGACATCAAGGATGGCCATTACGACCGATATCCCGATCTGGCGATAACCTACTTGAAGCTGCAGAATGGGGCTCAAAGAAAATTTCTTGGATTGAAGGATGACGACCGCGGCGTGCTCGTCGGGACAGTGGTAGCGGCGGGACCTTGCGGCGGGAAAGTTCAAGCCGGCGATGTGCTGCTCGGGATCGACAATCACCCGATTGCGAGTGACGGGAATGTCGAGTTGGAAGGCGATCGGATGGATATGCCGGAAGTCGTCGAGCGCAAGTTCAAAGGCGACAAGGTGAAGCTCGATTTACTGCGCGGCAAAGAGCCGGTCAGCGTTACGATCGACCTCGATACCGTGTGGCCCTATCTCATCCAGGGTCATAGCTATGATGTTCGTCCACGCTACGTTGTTTATGGCGGACTTCTTTTTCAGCCGTTGAACCTCGAACTGGTCGAGGCGTATCAGCCCACCGATCTACGGCTTCGCCATTTCTTTGATTACTTTGTGCTGGAACAAATTTATCTCGAGCATCCTGAGATCATCGTTCTGACAAACATCCTGCCGGATCCGATCAACACGTATCTCGCCGCTTATCGCGGCAGCATCGTCGACGAAATCAACGGTAACAAGATCCGCACGCTCGATGATGTGGCAAAGGCGTTTGCTGAAACGCCGGATCGTTTCGTAGTGAAGATGATCGGTGACGGGCCCCCGCTTGTGCTTGATCCCAAACAGGTGGAAGCGGCGCGGGAGCGGATTAAGAAACGCTATAACGTGATCAAAGAAGAGAATCTCGAAGAACACTCGTTAAAGACTCCTGAAGCTGAAAAGAAAACCTAAGATGAATCGGAGCCTTTCAGCAGTTTTCGTTTGCTTGCTCGTAGTCACCTCGTCCGTAATGGGAAAGAAGGAACCCGCCTTGCCCGGCAACAAACCGAAAGAGCTTTCGCTCGTGCGGGTAAACGTTACCGGACAGCCCTACGATTATTTTCGACCGTGGCAAAAAAAAGCTTCCTTCTCAAAACGCGGGCTGGGCGCTGTCTTGCCCCAGGGACGCGTGCTGGTTACGGCGGATTTGGTCGCCAATCAAAATTATGTGGAGTTGGAGCGCGCTGAGTCCGGCGAAAAGACTGCGGCCAATGTTCAGGTGATCGATTACGAAGCCAATCTTGCGTTGCTGGAGCCGACCGAAAAAAAATTCCTCGATGGACTTTCCCCTCTTGAACTGGCGCTTGATACCGTCGTGGGGGATCGCCTCGCTGCCTGGCAGCTGGAACAGACCGGCGCATTGGTTGTGACCGAGGGCCTGGTTACGAGCGTGCAGATGATGCACTACCCCATCGATGTCGGGCAATTTCTCGCCTACCGCATGAGCATCTCAATGCAATATCGCGAGAACAGTTACACCGTTCCGCTGGTAAAGAACAATAAACTTGCCGGATTGTTATTGCGTTACGATTCGCGGTCGCAACTTCTCGATGCCATTCCCGCGCCGATCATCACGCATTTCTTGAAAGAAGCCAGCAGTGAACATTATCACGGCTTTCCGACTTCCGGTTTTTCGTTTTTTCCAACGCGTGATCCGCAGCTGCGAAGTTATGCCGGCCAAACCGGAAAACCTGCCGGCGTTTATGTCACCAGTGTGGAACCGAACTCGCCGGCGATGAAAGCAGGTCTGCAAGTCGGCGATATCATAACGGCAATTGGAAACAATGAGATCGATCAAAACGGAAACTATGTCGATCTTCTCTACGGCAAAATTGAATTCACTAACCTTCTTAACTCGCACGCATTCGTGGGAGATTCCCTGCCGTTTCAAATCCAGCGAAACGGCAAGCCGATGCAACTCAACATCATTCTCGATCATCGGCCGGCGAAAGATTATGTCGTCGCTCCCTATAGTCTCGACCAAGCCCCCAATTATTTCGTCCTCGGTGGGTTGATCCTCCAGGAATTGTCGCGCCAGTATTTGAAAGAATGGGGACCGAACTGGCAGAAGGAAGCACCGCAGCGATTCGTTTATCTGGATCGGTTTCAGTCCGAACTGTTTCCCGACGGTGGTCGCCGGATCGTCGTGCTCAGCCAGGTACTTCCCTCTAACAACACAATCGGTTATGACGACCTGGCCTATCTGACGGTGACAAAGGTCAACGGCAAAGAGGTTAAATCATTGGCCGAGCTTGCCGAAGCAGTAAAACAGCCTGTCAACGGATTCATTAAGATCGAAACCGACGAAGATCCGAAACAGCTCGAGCTTGATGCGGCAACAATCGCGGACGAAGCAGCCGAGCTCCAGCAGAACTACGGAATATCGTCGCTGCAACGACTGGAGTAGTTCGCGTTGCCGTGTGAGAAATTATTGTCGATCTTAGCTGGCGCATCCCGCGACTAACTGCGCGGGCGTTCACACGGATTATCTTCTTCGTTTGTAGGAGCAATGCGTTTGGTGGTGAGGAATTTGGTTACTTCCGCCGTGTAAGTTTCGAACGGATCGCTCATCACCAAGAAATCCCGGCTGTCGTAGGCGATTGAATCCCAATTGATGACGTAAGGCCGCTCGCTCTTTTGAAAATGAGCGACGGCCCGAGCTCGGCCCGACGCCCGCGTATTCGCTGGCGGGCGATACAGTGCGTCGCCGCGGCGCACACCATTGTTCCATTCGCCGATTCGTTTCCCCGGCGTCACGCTAAAGAACAGTCCTTTGGACGGATTGATGTTGTGATATTCCAGATCGAGGCTTTGCAACCACGGATCGCCCCACTGCAAATTTTCCGATTCGATAAACGCCTCGAGCAGCCATTTCTTGGTGATCCAGTCGACGCCGCCGATAAGGGCCTCGGGATTCTGTTCGAGCGCCTCGAGCGTAAAGCTCCAGCTTTCCAATAGCCAATCGGTCTCCGCGCTGCTGTTTCGCAAATGCTTGACCGCGAGTTCGTGGAACTGCCATTGCACATCGAGCGCGCCGATCGACTGGCCATTCTCAAGATCGACAATCCAACGTCGGGTCGAGTCGCGGGAAATATCGCGCGTTCTCTGGACCGCGTCGTTCAAAACCATGTTGCGCGGCAGTCTTCCTTCTTCGAGAAGCGCCAGCACGCAAGCGGTCGTCCCGATTTTTAAAGCGGTCGCGAACGGGCTCATGTTGGAGTCTCCGATGAGCAAATGCAGACGGCGATATTTGCGATAATCGGCCAGCGGCTCGTCGCGTGCATTGATGATCGCGCGGTTAAACTGCACCCACTGGTAGATATCGTTCACGATGTGATCGGCTCGCTGACTGAGTTGAAAATCCACCCGCGCCTCCGGCTGCGGCGGCTCAAAGTCAAAGGCGAGTGGGTTGGCTTGTCCCACGCGCCCGGCTCCGGTGAAAACTTGTCGTGTCGCCAAGAACGTCAGGAGGGTACCCAGCACTGGCGGCGTGAACTGCGCCTCGCGCTTCATCAAATAATTTTCGTGGCAACCGAAAGTGGCGCCGGTGTGATGGTCGACGTTGTTTTTGATAAACGAGACGTGTCCGGCCGCACCCAAGGCCGCGAGCGATGATTGCAACAATTCGTCGCCCGCCAGATCGTAGGAAACGAGATCGCGCAGATGTAAACATTCCGGAGACGCGTACTCGATGTGTCCCATGTCCAGATAGAGGCGGCCGCCGTTGAGCAGAAAACCGCCATTACCGGGCGGTTCTTCATAATCGCGATAATGAAGATCGATCGTTCCCGCCGCCGCCTTGCGGAAAAGATAATTCTTTACCTTTGCCGGCCAAATCTCGGCGCTGCCGTGCGCCTCTCCATCGCTGATGAGGCAGCCATATTCGGTTTCTATCCCGACAATGCGATCCATCTCTCGTCGATAATCCCCCACCCGCGCGCTGCCGACAAGGGGCAATCAGCATGCGCCTTGCTGTTTGAGGCCGCAGTGGAAATCGCCTTTGCCAGAGTCGCAGCCGCATTCGAACAACATGCAGGGTGTCGAACCAAACAAAACGTCGCGGTACGGGCAGGCGTCATCCCGCTGATCGCGGTGCTGCTCGCAATCCTCCACGTCGCGTTGGCGGTGACGGCAACCATCGACAAATCGCCTACTTTCGATGAGCCGGTTCATCTCACCGCCGGCTACAGCTACTGGTTGCGAAACGATTTTCGTTTCGATCCGGAAAACGGAAACTTGCCCGCGCGTTGGGCGGCTCTTCCGCTTGTCGCAAGTCGCCCCAATTTTCCAGCACCCGACAGTTTTCCATGGAACCGCGTCTTAGTCGGAAAAAGCAGCCAGCAATTTTTCTATCAGTTGGGCAACAATCCCGACGACATGTTGTTAAAGGCGCGAATCATGATGTCCGTTTTTAGCGGCGCGCTCTGTCTACTCATCTTCTTTTGTGCGCAACGATTGTTCGGTCCGACGGGCGGTCTGATTTCCGAAACGGTTGCCGTCTTTGATCCAACCCTACTCGCCCACGGGGCGCTTGTTACAGCGGACATTCCTGCGGCGTTCTTTTTTACCGTAGCGGTTTGGAGCTTCTGGCGGCTGCTCCATTACGTTTCACCGTGCACGCTCGCATTCAGCGTTCTAAGTATCGCGGGACTTTTCCTCACGAAGATGTCCGCGCCGTTGTTTCTGTTTATGGCCGCAATTTTGTGCGCAGTGCGAATATTTTCGCGCGCACCGATCGAAATCCAACTTGCCGGTTTTCAGCAGATCATTCCGGGAAAAATTCAGAAGACAGTGATGGTTGCAGCGCTGGTCATGACGATCGGCATTGCGGTGGTCATCGCGATTTGGGCCTCTTTTTGTTTTCGCTTTTCCGCACTGACCGAAAATGGACCGCCACGGCAAATGTGGGATGCGCGCTGGGACCTAAACCTCGCCGACCACGGCGTTCCTGAAAAAATCATCGCCTTTGCTCGCGACCATCGTCTTCTACCCGAAGCATATCTTTACGGTCTCGCTTACGTGAACGAGAGATCGCAGTACCGGCCGGCGTTTCTGGACAACCACTGGAGCAACGTCGGATTTGTTTCATTTTTCCCGCGCGCATTCTTCTACAAAACGCCCCTGCCGATATTCGGTCTCCTTGCGATGACTCTGCTCGTCGCGGCTGTGCGCTGGAAAAGGCGATTAAGCGACGCGGCCCAGTCCATGTGGGGAATAGTTGGTCGCGATTGCATGCAACTGGCGCCCATTCTGACGCTCGTCGTCGTCTACGGTGGTTTTGCTTTGGTTACCAAATTGAATATTGGCCACCGCCACCTTCTTCCGATTTATCCGTCGATTTTCATTGCGTGCGGAGCGTGCGCCTACTTTCTCCGAAAGCGACCGCTCCGAATCGCTGGAGCGATGATTGTTTTGTTCCTCGCTTGGCAACTAATCGACTCTTGGTGTATCCGGCCGAACTATCTCGCGTATTTCAATCAAATCGCGGGCGGTCCGGAAAACGGGTACAAACATCTCGTCGATAGCTCGCTCGATTGGGGACAGGACTTACCTGCGCTAAAAACTTGGCTGGATGAGCGTAAGGACCAATTATCCGGCAATCGCGTATACCTTGCCTACTTCGGTACGGCTGATCCAGCTTGGTACAAAATCCCCGCGACCACTTTGCCCGAGAACGCCGAACCGCTCCTGCCACTGCGCTCGGGAC
>JALYUC010000023.1 GCA_030853965.1 Verrucomicrobiota bacterium
TGCCGAGTAAGACGGCGGCTCGTCCGTAATTGAATTGCGATAAGCCCAAGCCGCCGTATTGCGGCGGAACTTTAATGCCAAAGGCGCCGATCTCTGCGAGACCCTTGAAATTCTCCGGAGGAATTTCGCCAGTGCGATCGATCTCGTCCGGGTCGACATGTTCGCGCAAATAAGTTTCTAGCTTCTGCAGAAAAGACGCGCCGGCGGCACGGTCCTCGGCGCTTTGCTCGGGATATGGATGAATCCGATCGAAATCGTAACGCCCGACGAAAAGATTACTCGCGAAACTGCCGCGATCGTCGAGTGGATCGCGCGAGGCCTCGGCGAGCTCGAGCGCTTCGCGCTGTCCTTTCGACATCTTCGATGTGTCGATGACAGACGCCGCGGCAGGCTTTTGCGGCTTGGCGCTGGTTTCTTCGGCGATCTGTTTCTCCGGCGCTTCGAGCGGCGATTTCATTTGTCTCCGTAAAAGGTAGTGCCGTCGCGAGCGTGCTTCTTCAAGATTTCGCAAGGCGCGAATTTCGCGTCGATTTTTGCCAATTGTTCCATTTGCTGGACAATCTCTTTCAGACCGAAATGCTCCGCGAATCGGAGCGGACCACCCCGAAACGGCGCGAAACCGGTCCCCAGAATCATTCCGTAATCTGCGTCCTCTGGCGATGCGACGACTTTTTCTTCCAGACAACGCGCCGCTTCATTGACCATGAGGAAAACGAGACGATTGGCAAGATCGACATGTTTATTCGCGGACTCAGCGCGGCGCCATTCCTTTAATGCCTCGTTATCCGCCTGTCGCTTGCCCTCGTACTTATAAAAACCGCTGCCAGATTTGCGGCCGAGCATTTTTGCGGATTGCATCTTGCGCAGAATTTCCGGCGCCTCATCACGGCGCCCGTACGCCTTTGCCAGTGTATTCGCGATGTCGATCGTGATGTCGATTCCTATCTCATCAATCAATCGCAACGGTCCCATGGGCATTCCCCATTCCAGGAGCGCATTGTCCATCTTGTCCGTGGCGACGCCATTTTCGAAGAGCTCGGCGGCATCGAGCAGATACGGAAACAAAACGCGATTGACCAGAAAACCCGGGCTATCGCGCACCACCACGGGCAGCTTAGAAATTTGCCTAACGAAAGTGAGAGCGCACTCACGCGTCTCATCGGAAGTTCTTTTGCCAACGACAACTTCAACCAGTTTCATCCGACTAACTGGATTGAAGAAGTGCAACCCGATCACGCGTGCCGGCGAATCGGTCTGCTCGGCTAATTCACCGATCGGCAACGCCGAGGTATTGGTTGCTAAAACCGCTCTCGGGGCGTTCACCGAAAGCTCGTGAAAGATTTGTTTCTTTATGTCGATCTTCTCCGATGCGGCTTCGATGACCACTTGCACATCGCGCATTTCGACATGTGCCGTTGAAGCAATGATACGCGCCCGGCCTTGTTTCGCCTTTTCGTCGCTCATCAATCCGCGCTTTACCGCGTCGGCGTAGGTCTTATCGATGTTGGCAAGACCGCGATCGATTTGCTCGCGACTCACGTCGCACAGAATCACGGTCACGCCACGCGAGCTGAGCCACTGCGCGATCCCCGAACCCATCACTCCGGCGCCGATAACCGCGGCGTGCACCACCTTTTCCGCCGGCGCTTTGGAGATCCCTTTTTTGTATTTTTCTGCCAGGAAAAAATTCCGAATCAGATTTTGGGTCGACTCGGTATTGCCAAGATCGACAATCGCATCCAGCTCCATCGCCATCGAATCCTCGACAGAGTTACTTAACCCAGTCGTGATGACGCCAAGGGCGCGCGCCGGCGCGATATTGCCGCGACCAGGGGGCGGCGAAATCTCCCTGTCGCTCTTTCCCGAAGCGGGACCTTTGCGTTTGCCTTCGCCCAATTTCTTTCGCGCAAGATTGATGAGTTGATCCCGCGGCGTGACCTCATCAACCAGTCCAAGCTCGAGCGCTTCCTTCGCGGAATACAACTTTCCTTTCAAAATAACCTCGGACGCTTTCTCAGCCCCAATCAATCGCGGCAAGCGTGTCGCCCCTCCCCACGCTGGAATAAGGCCGAGCGTTGTCTCGGGAAGCCCGATGCGCGTGGCAGGATCATCGGAGGCAACACGCCAGTCACACGCGAGCGTGATCTCGTAGCCGCCACCAGCACACGCGCCGTGAATGGCGGCAACAGTGGGAATTTTCAATGCCGCGATGCGATTAAAGACGCGCTGACCCTCCGCGATGAACTCGCGCATCTCGCCGGTCTGCGCTTGTCTCAATAGCGTCTTCAAATCGGCGCCAGCGATGAAGATAGATTTCTTTGCCGAGGTGATAATCAAGCCGCACAATGACGAATCCTTCTCGATAAGATCGACATGTTCATTCAGCTCGCTCATGGTCGCGGGGTCGAAGACGTTCGCGCCGGATTCGGGGCGATCGAAGGTTAAAACGCAAATTTTGTCACCGCCGATTTCGCGCTGAATCATCGAGGCGATCGTGGTCTCAGGCATCGAATTCATTTTGGCGCGTTTCAATCAAATGCCAAGCGCAGAGCTGTAGCCGCCCCGCTCTTGTCGGGGCGCTGTATTTGGCTTGCACGGCGACAGAGCGCTGTGGCTACAGCGTTGCGCATCGTGAATCGCGGTGTTAAAACTCGGCGGCGCGCGGTCGAACGGCCCGAAAATATGGTCGGCAAACTTTTAGCACCTGAGATCAAGAGTATGATCGATGCGCGCAATTTCGGCGCGTTGCGCGAACTGTTTTCCGATTGGCCACCCGCGGATGTGGCCGAGGTGATTCTCGATCTTCCGGAAGACGAACAGGTCATCATTTTCCGCGTGCTGCCGGCCGCGCTGGCGGCGGACGTTTTTGAATACATCGGCATCGAGGAGCAGCAAAAATTGTTGCGGGCAATGGCGCATGAGCAGGTCGTCGGGATTCTGAACGAGATGTCGCCGGACGATCGCACGGCATTGCTCGAGGAAATGCCGAGCGCGGCGGCGCGCCAATTAATTCGATTGCTCACGCCGGAGGAACGTCGTGTGGCGCAAGCGCTTCTCGGTTATCCGGAAGGCAGCGTCGGGCGGTTGATGACGCCGGATTTCATCGCCGTGGATGAGGATTGGACGGTGCAACAAGTCCTCGACTATGTCCGTGAGTACGGACAGGACAGCGAGACACTCAACTTTGTTTATGTGGTGGATGAGCGTGGCAAACTGATCGACGACGTTCGCATGCGGGAGTTTCTGCTGCGCCCGCTCACAGCAAAGGTCAGTGATATTCGCGATCAAGCTTTTGTGGCGCTGAAGGTGAACGAAACGCAAGAAGAAGCGCTCAACGTCTTCCGCAAATACGATCGGGCCGCGCTCCCGGTAATCGATTCTAATGACGTTCTCGTTGGGATCGTGACGAGTGATGACATGCTCGACGTCGCCGAAGAAGAAGCGACCGAAGACATCCAAAAGTTCGGTGGTATGGAAGCATTGGATGAACCGTACATGCGCATTTCGCTCTGGCAGATGGTCCGGAAACGGGCGGGATGGCTCATCGTTTTGTTTCTCGGCGAAATGCTGACGGCGACTGCAATGGCGAATTACCAGGATGAACTGGCCAAGGCACTGGTGCTCGCCTTGTTTCTGCCACTCATCATTTCCAGCGGCGGGAACTCCGGCTCGCAGGCATCGACACTGATGATTCGGGCGATGGCGCTCGGCGAAGTGAACTTACGCGATTGGTGGCACGTGATGCGGCGGGAAATACAAGCGGGCCTTGCACTGGGCCTGATCTTGGGAGTGATCGGCACCATCCGCGTGGGATTTTGGGCAATGGTGGCCGAGACCTATTTTCACCGCCAACCATACGGGGAGCATTGGCCCCGCGTCGCGTTGACTGTCGGCATCGCGTTGGTGGGTGTGGTTTTATGGGGAACTTTGTCTGGTTCGATGCTTCCTTTTATCTTACGCCGCATCGGGGCGGACCCAGCGACGTCGTCGGCCCCATTCGTGGCCACACTTGTCGATGTTACCGGCTTGATCATTTACTTCAGTATTGCTTTGGTCATTATGCGCGGGGCAATGCTTTAAGGCGCGGAGGCTTTTTTATGATCTCGATCGGCAGAATCCTCGGACACGACGAAAAATTCTTCGATTTGCTGGAAGCGAGCGCGAAGCAAGCCGACAGCAGCGTCCATCATCTGGTGGATTTGCTGGGTAAGCTGGAGCACAACGATTCGCCGCAGGACCTGGCCGGGTTCGCAGAGAGCCGGCGCGAGGACAAACGAATCACCCAGGAATTGACCGAGCAGCTTTCGAAGACTTTCATCACGCCATTGGAACGTGAAGACATTCAGGAGCTGGCGGCTGCACTTTATAAAATACCGAAGACGGTCGAAAAAATCGGCGAGCGTATTTTGATCAGTCCGCAGGACTTGCATGGGCGCAGTTTTCGCAAACAAGTGGAGCTTCTCGATCAAGCGGCCGAGGCGGTGCTGGCGATGGTAAAACAGCTGCGCAAAGGAATGAACATCCAGACAGCGCGGGAGATGAACGCGAAATTGCAAACGATTGAAGGCGAAGCGGACGAACTGGAGCTGGAACTTTTGCGGGACCTTTATCACGGCGATTACGACGCCAAGCACATCATCTTTTTGCGCGATCTCTACGATCTTCTCGAGAAGGTGATCGATCGTTGCCGCGATGCGGGGAATATTGTTTTACAAGTTGTGCTGAAATACGCGTAATCGCTGCGCGCATCCCCGGCCATGCTCACGTTCTTCGCCGTCGTCATGGCGGCCATCATTTTTGAATACAGCAATGGCTTTCACGACGCAGCCAACGCCATCGCCACCGTGGTTTCCACGAAGGTGCTCACACCGCGTCAGGCCATTGCGATGGCGGCGTTTTTCAATCTCACCGGCGCGTTGCTGGGCGGCGCAGTGGCAGCAACCGTGGGGAAAGGATTGGTCGACACCAATGTGGTCACGATGTCCACGGTGCTGTGCGCGCTTATCGCCGCATTCACTTGGAACATGACCACATGGTGGTTCGGACTGCCTTCCAGTTCGAGTCACGCGCTGATCGGCGGACTTTGCGGCGCCGCGCTCGCGACCGCGCGGGGAAATTGGTCGGTTATTAAATGGAGCACCGGCCTGTGGCCAAAAGTCATCGTTCCGATGATCAGCTCGCCGGTCGCTGGATTCATCTTGGGTGGAATCCTGATGTTTCTGCTCTTCGTCGCCCTGCATCGTTTCACTCCGCACTTCGTCCAGTCTACTTTTGGCAAACTACAAATCTTTAGCGCTGCCTGGATGGCTCATAGTCACGGCACCAACGATGCGCAGAAAACGATGGGCATTATCACTCTCGCGCTTTTCACCGGGACGAAAGCGGGCAGCTTCGATCAATTGCCCGGGTGGCTCGATTTCCTAAAAACCCCGGTTTTCGCCATGCCGCTGTGGGTAAAAATTCTCTGCGCGTTGACCATGGCCGCGGGCACCGCCGCCGGTGGATGGCGCATCATCCGCACGCTCGGAGTTCGCATGGTAAAATTGCAACCGGTGCACGGCTTCGCCGCCGAAACCACCGCTGCGCTCATCATTCAAGGCGCGAGTCTTTATGGAATTCCGCTGTCCACGACGCACGTGATTTCAACTTCGATTATGGGCGTGGGTACGGTGAAGCGCTTCAGCGGAATGAAATGGCTAGTGGTGGAGCGAATCGTCTGGGCATGGGTGTTCACCCTGCCCGCCACCGGGTTGATCGGATTCATTTTGGAACGGGCCGTCGTCGCATTTTGATGTTTTCTGAAGCGGCGGTTTGTGACCGTCGCATGATTAGCATGCGCGCACTAGGATTCTTCGCATTTCTCATCACCCTGCTGGCGCTCTCTTCCGTCGCTGAAAGTGCCACCCTGGCCGGACAACCCGTTCGCGGCGGAGGAATGGTCGACATCCGTTTTCCAGTCGCCAAATATTTTCAAGACTACGCTGCCCAGGGCGGCAACCCGCCACCAACCGCGGGCCGTGCGCTTCTGATGTTTCCACAAAACTTCGATCCCGCGGGTTCGTGGCCAATTCTCGTCGTTACCTCCACCACCGACTTCAATCGCACCAGTCCAATGGACGCAAAATGGTATCGGGAACCTGCGGCCGCCGAGGGTTGGATCGTTCTCGCGACAGACGCCACGATTAAACCACGCACGGATTCTACGACTTGGCGGCTCGGCATGCTGGCGGCAGCGCTCGAAGCCATCCGCAAAGAATGGCCGCAATCCGCGCAATGGCCCATTGCGTTCGCGGGATGGTCCGGCGGAGCAAAACGCAGCGGCTTTCTCGGCGTGATGCTGGCGAAGAGTGGGACGGTGAAAATTTGCGGATTTTTCCTTACCGGAATCAACGACGACCGGTTGAGCGCTGCTTACCAGATGTATCAGCCACCGTTGGATTTTCTCAACGTTCCGGTCTGGCTCAGCAGCGGCATGAGCGATCAAATCGCACCGCCACGATTACAAGAGAAAGTTTTCTTCTCGATCAAGCGCACCGGCTTTCAACGCGTCCGCCTCGAAGGCTTCTTCGGTGGCCACCAACTCAAACAATCGGAAGTCAAACGCGCGTTGCACTGGTTTCGGGAGATCGGAAAATTCTAACGTCGATTCGATGCGCGTTATTTCTTTGCCATCCAATGCAAGGCCAAAGCTGGCACAAGAAACAAGAACACGACCACGATCCTGATCTGCGCAAAGAAAAGCAGAACTATTCTTCCCAGCTCTTTCTCGTCGACCTTAAACAGATGAGTCACCCACCCTGCCCAGGTATTCCAAAACGCATAGGTCAAAATGAAATAAATCACGGCGAACACGACGCCGATGACAAATGCCCGGAAGAAAAAATTCCGAAAGAAAATAATTTTTGTGTATTCCATACCTAACGACACCAAGCTCAGCCACGGCTCCAGCACGCGCAAATGGCTGCAATTCTAATCACACTAGCTAAGATCGACATCGAATGCGTAGCGCAATGGAGCCGTTGGCTGGAGCGCTTGGGTTGGTTAGGGCTCTTGCTCACAATCGCGG
>JALYUC010000053.1 GCA_030853965.1 Verrucomicrobiota bacterium
TGTCGGGAAGACTTAGCAGAATTGAGTGGGCCTCATTGCGGTAACCGCTTTTCTGTGCGCGGGCTTGGGCAGTCACGTCCATCGCAACATTGAAAACCGATTTCAGCGGCTGACCGACAGCTTCAGATGAGGTCCAGCCGCTCAAACGCTCGGCCTCGTTATTAAGCATTAAAATCCGCCCTTGAACATCAGTCGTGATGACTCCGTCGCCGATCGACCGAAGCGTAACCGCAAGACTTTCCTTCTCGGCCGCGATTTCCTTTTCGAAACGCTTGCGTTCGGTGACATCGCGGACCATTGCGACGTAAAGCTTTTGTTGATCAACCTCCATTTGGCTAAGCGAGATTTCGATCGGGAAACTGGTGAGATTGCGGGTACGGCCAAGCGCGAGAGTGGTGCTGCCGGTGCGCTTGGCCATTTGCTCCCATGCACATGGCACGGGTTTGGCGTCCGGTTCGTTACCATAGGACTTCGGCACCAGCTTCGTGAATTTGTATCCGATCATTTCACTGACGGTGTAACCGAACATTTTCTCCGCCGCAGGATTGAGGGAGCAAATATAGCCGTTTTGGTCCACCGTGATCATGCCATCAAGGATGTTCTCGATGATGGAGCGGATGCGTGTTTCAACGCCTTCAAGTTTCACCAGTTGGAGACGGACGAGCACAAAGCTGTAGCTGTTTGAAACGACGAGTAGACCAACCGCGAGGAAGGCAAGAATGCCCAAAACCGAGGTTTTGATGATTCGTTCGCGACTCGCAGCGGTGGTCCGCATTTCGTAAACACTCAGCACCCCTTTCTCGAAACTCGAAAGCATTTGCCGAATGTCCGCCATCAAAGTTTCACCACTATCCTTAGCGACGAGGGCGGCGACGTCTTTGCCGGCGCGTTTCGCGTCCATTTCGGGAGTGCCGGAGCTATTTATCCATCGCTCGACGCTGGCGCGAATGTTTGCGAGGAGTTCGGCTTGAGCCGGAGAGTTTGCCACCAAGATGGACAGATATCCGTGGTAAGTATAAAAATCGGTTACAGCTCGCTTGTACGACTCGACAAAATTGGCTTCGCCCGTCAACAAATAACCGCGCTTTTCCTTTTCCATTTCGACCACGGCGCGCTCCAATTTCGGGAGAAAATCCAGAAGCTGGGTCGATTGAGTGGCCCACTCTTGTTCTTCCATGCGTTGGTTAAGAACGATTTGCTCCTCGTCTTGCAGGGACTGTAGAATTTCGCGCGCCTGGTCGAGCAGGGAGTTGCCCAAAACAACGGAGCCGCCGCGTGCGCCATTTTCGTCTTGCGTGGCGGCAGATTCTCCAGTCTTAAGGTGTGGCGCTTTGATTTCCGGGAGGGCTACGGTATTAAGCCACTTCTGGACGACTTCTTGTACTTTCATCACCCGCTTCCGTTGCTTGGGGCTATCGAGGATGAGCGACGTCAGATCATCAAGGCGGTGCTGAATCAGCTCTTTTCGACGATCGAAAGCCACAATATAGGTCTGATCGCCGGACAATAAGAACCCACGGTGACCCGTCTCGAGCGAGGCAATATCGTTCTCGATCAAGCTGCTCAGTCGCATCACCTCGATTGTGTGAGAGCGCATTACGTGCTGCTGGTGGTTGCGAATCGTAAGGTAAAGGAATATGCCGGCCAGAAGGATAATGACCACGACGCCGGCGGCCGTGCCGGAAAGGAGCTTAAAATGGAAGTGCTGCTGGCTAAAAAGCCATCCCAGGCTTCGCCGAAAGACGGCAAAACGCGCGCGTTTTGGCTGAGAACCACCCAGCAGTTCGTCGGATTCGTGCATTATAATTTCTAGAAAAGCAGGTATTCTGCCAATCCAAAAACCCCGAGCTGTTCTCCCCAACGCGTGCGTCAAGTAGCAGGCTTAGTACCGAACGCGTAGAAGAAATAATCCTCCAGCCGGAGCTACTAACCGCGCCTTCCCGATCCGGCCACTTAATCTGCCAGTGAGTTCTTCAATCGGTAATTTGCCGCTCGCATGCTGAACGAGTGAACCGACCATCAACCGAGCCATCTTATAGAGAAAGCCGTCTCCATCGATGTCCAGAGTTATGCACGGACCGCGGCGCCGAACGACGAACGAATGCACTGTTCGGCTTGTATTTAGTTCTTTCTTGCCGCGGTTGGCCGCGAAGCCGCCAAAATTATGACGGCCGACGAACTGCGCTGCGGTCGACTGCATTAATCTTAAGTCAACTGGGGCGATGACATGCCAGGCTCTGCCGTATTCAAAAGGTGGCAATGTTGGCGCCGACCAGATTCGATAACGGTAAGCTTTTCCCGTGGCCGAAAATCGCGCGTGAAAATCGCTCGACACTCGTTGGCACCGTAAGACGCGTATTGTGGGCGGAAGAACGCCGTTCAATGCGGCCAGCCAGCGTGTCACGGGGAACCGCTCGTTCGTAACGTCGACATGTGCGCATTGCGCCAGCGCATGCACGCCCGCATCGGTGCGGCCGGCCCCGTGGACACGCACCCGCTGGCCGCCTACGCGCTCGAAGGCGCGTTCGAGGTGATCCTGAATCGCATTGCCATTGGGCTGACTCTGCCATCCCGCAAACGGCGTTCCATCGTAAGCGAGTATCAGTTTTAGCCGCTGCGACATCTAATCTGATTGCGGTAGCTGTTCCACGGGGGCTTGGTGCTGCCGATCGAGGAATCCTTGCAAGATCATTTGCGCGGCGACTTGATCGACATAAGTGCGAGTGGCACGCGTCTTTTTTCCTGCCTCGCGCAACGCGCGGTGCGCCGCGACCGTGGTCAACCGCTCGTCCCAAGTGACCACCTCACAGCTCAGAACTGCACGGAGCTTTTCCACAAACGTGAACGCTTCGTTCGCGGCGGGACCCGCAGCACCGCTCATTAGTTTCGGCACACCGACAACAACGCATTCTATGTTTTTGTCGCGAACAATCGTCTTTACGCGCTCGATCGCCTTGCTCGCCGCTGGGATTGTTTCGAGAGGATGAGCCAGCAGGCGCAACTCATCGGAAATCGCCAAACCAATGCGCACTCGACCAAAATCGACCCCAAGAATCCGCTTCATCATCCGCAGTTGCCTACTGTAATTTTGGCGGAAGTTTGCCGATCAAGTCTTTAATTTTCTCGGCCTGGTGGCGGTGACAAACCAAAACCGCGTCGGCCGTTCGGACGACAATCAAATTGTGGACTCCGAGCAGCGCCACATTGGTTCCACTTTGATCGAAGACAATATTGTTGGTGGAGTCCACGGCGGTGGTTGCGCAATTGGCCGCGTTGCCCTGCTCGTCTTTGCTAAAATATTTCGCTACCGCGCTCCAACTTCCAACATCGTCCCAGTCAAAGCTGGCTTCGACGACGAGGACGCGGTCCGCTTTTTCCATCACTGCGTAGTCGAACGAAACCCGTGGCAGCTTGCTGAAACGCTCATGCAGAATTTTTTCGAAACTTCCGGCGGCGCGAACTTGGGAAATGAAATCAGCCAACTCCGGAGCGTGCCGGTTGAACTCGCTCAGCAGTGTTGGCACCGACCAGACAAACATTCCCGAATTCCATCGAAAATTGCCTTGGCGCAGGAATGACTCGGCAAGATCGACATTGGGCTTTTCCCGAAAACGGACGACGCGATGGACGGCGCCTCTATCCGCAGCGTTGCGCAAAGGAACGGACTCTCCGTGCTCGATATAACCAAAGCCGGGACAGGCCCAGGTCGGTTTAATGCCAATGGTAACTAGCCCGCCCGTTTCTTCGGCCACGGTCGCGGCCAGCTCCATCGTTGCTTGGAACGCCGCGCGATCGACGATGATGTGATCGGCGGGAAGGACGATCATCGTCGCGGCGTGGTCGCGCACCGCCACCCATCCGGCTCCGAGCGCCACCGCCGCGGCGGTGTCGCGTTTAACCGGTTCGGCCAAAATATTTTCTGCCGGAAAATCCCTGAGCAGTTCGCGAACGGACGCCT
>JALYUC010000054.1 GCA_030853965.1 Verrucomicrobiota bacterium
GAACGTGGCTTCCTTTGACGCGCCCTTTTTTAGAACGCGGAACTCTCTCCCGTTTGGCGCGATAGTCGCGATGTCGCAGACGTCGTCGCGGCGCAACATAAAAAGAATGCGTTTCCCGTCCGGCGACCAACTTGGATAGTAAGAGTTCTTGCTCGGCACGTCCTGAAAGGCGGTCATGTTTCCCGATGCAGTCTCGGTCACGGCAATGTGGCGAATATATGTCGACCCTGATTTCTCCACGGTAGTGAAAGCGACGTTCGTTCCATCCGGTGAAATCGCCGGCAAAATTCCTTCGGCGATTTTCTTTTCATTCGTCCCATCGAGATTGGCGATGTAGATAGAATCACTGCGTTCGAAGGCGATGTGACGTTCGGCGGCGTCTGCGAAGGTGGCACTCGCGAACAACGCAAGTAGCACCAACGGCCAGGTGTTCATCACGCTGACTCTCTGCTGTTCTTTAGGGCAACGCCAGCGTGATAAAGAATGTCGCGGCCAGAGCAGTGCAAAGCACGATGAGATAGACAAATCCGCCGGTGAAAAACTTGAAGAGGCCAAAGAACCAGCCTTGCCGATAAACCCGCCGAATCGAGAGGAAGATTTGGATCGCGAAGATCGTCCAGAGAAGACCAACAATCCATCCGGACAGAACACCTGGCATCGTTCGATTCAATCCGATAGTTGCGAGCACGATCAACATGATCGCGAGGTAAGCGAAGGTGTGGATGTGAAGGGCGTAGACGAGATGGTCGATGTATAAAATGCGTTTGCGTAGATAAAGAATTTTTAGCACGAAGGCGAAGAGCGGGATGCAGCAAAGCACCATGTAAGGGAGATTGCTGATCATGGTGACGAGGAACAACTGAAGGTTCGTGCCGTGTTCACCGAGCTTTTGTTTCGCACGCGTCTCAATCCAGTTCTCAAATCCGTTGGCCTGGTGATCAGAATCATGGTTAAAGACTACCAATCCGTCGGACTTCTTTTCTTCCGGCTCTTTGGTCGCAGTATCCTTTGTCTTAGGAGTCTCATTGGACTTAATCGCTTGTTCGATCTTATCTGCTGTTTGCGAAGGCAGAATCTTCATCGCCTTCTCCACATTAGCGCGTTGCTCGGGTGTTAGGTTCTCCTTCTTTAGATCCGCCTCGATCTCGGCTCGGGCTTCAGGCGTCAAGCTTTTTGGGTCGAGGTGCGCTGATTTCACCCAGTAAGTGACGGCAAAGAAAAAGAGAATGCTGGCGAGAAGATAAAGCCGCACGGGGTGCAAGTAGCGCACGCGTCGGCCGCCGAGGAATTCGTTGGTCAAACGCCAGGGACGCGTAATGAGCAATCCGATCGTGGCAAAAAATTTCGAGTCCCAATTCAGAAATGAATCGAGAACATCGACGATGACATGCCGGAAAGAGCGGCGGTAATCAATCGCCGGCTGTCCGCATTGCGAGCACCAGCGCCCTGTTAATTCCGCGCCGCAATTCTCACAATGCGTGAGCGGACGTGGCCCCGCTTTTTTGCGGCCAAAGAAACGGCGCCGGCCGGATTGCTCGATTCCGGAAATAGCGGTATCGCCCAAAATGAATTTCGTCGGCTCATCGGACATCGCATCGCGAGCTTAGAAAATTGCGCGCGCAACGTCTATCCCGAACGGAACACTCGATTCTCTCAGTCCCGAAGGAAAATCAGCGCCACCGAGCCGGCGACGCCAATTGCATACATGATTACGGTATTAACGATGAAATATGGATAGACCATTAGCGCGATACCACACAGCATCGGTTTCCACAGGTTCAGCCGCTTGCCATAAATGAAGGCGACGAATCCCACGGAACTGAAAAGCAAATTGCCGATCAGATTTGCGGCGCTCAAGCCGAACATGTCGATCTAAGGAGCTAGAGGCAGGCCAGGCGCGGAAAGATCGACATCGAAACTTTGGATTGACCATGGCGATAGCGGAATGTCACCATTCGCGGCGTCCGCACACGATCCGTGATTCGAACTGCCTAACGGGTAACAACAACGTGGCCTCGCAATTGTTCAAAACCAAAAGCCCCGAGCTCTTGATGCGGGAATCGGAGCACCCGGACCGCCTGATGAAGCGCTCGCTTTCCGCGCTCGATCTGACCGCTCTTGGCATCGGGGCGATTATTGGCACCGGTATTTTCGCGCTGACCGGAACCGCCGCGGCGGGGGAGCGAGTGGAAGCCGTCACGAGCAAGCTCGGGACACCGGTGCTCAATTTCATCCAATCCTGGATGACCCACTCGGAGCTGCTGTTGGGCCGGCCCGGCGCGGGACCCGCGGTCGTTTTTTCCTTTGTCGTGGCGGCGATTGCCTGCGGCTTTGCGGCGCTCTGTTATGCAGAACTGGCGTCGATGATTCCTGTTTCGGGATCGGCTTACACTTACTCGTACGCTACTCTGGGTGAGATCGTGGCCTGGATCATCGGATGGGATTTGATCCTCGAATATGCGGTCGGGAACATGGCCGTGGCGGTCGGTTGGTCGGGTTACTTCGTGAAACTCTGCGGCAGCCTTTTCGGATTGAAGTTTCCGCTTTGGGCGATAACCGATCACAAAAGCGCCGTCGATATCCTGGCCAAGGGTGGTGACGCGCTGCAGGATTTTTCCTCCACCACGCTGCCGACCATCGCTGGTCATTCCTTAGCCTTCAACATTCCGGCACTCTTAATCGTCGCCGCTGTCACGGTCCTTTTGATTTACGGCATACGCGAAAGCGCGCGAACTAACACGATGATCGTGATCATCAAGGTTGCCGTGGTCGTTTTCTTCATCTCGTTCGGCGCCTTCATGGTGCATCCGACAAACTGGCATCCATTTGTGCCCAATGGTTTCGCCGGCGTCATGAGCGGCGCGGCCATTGTCTTCTTTGCTTTCATCGGATTCGATGCCGTTTCAACGACGGCTGAGGAAACGAAGAATCCACAGCGCGACATGCCAATTGGAATGATCGCTAGCCTCGTCATCTGCACGCTACTTTACGTATTGATGTCGGGCGTCCTCACAGGAATCAAGAAGTACACCGTTTACCTAGGCGACTCTGCAGCTGTCGCGACCGCTTTCGCGTCGAAACCGTGGGCGCAGGCGCTCGTTAGCGCCGGCGCGCTCGCCGGCATGACTTCCGTCTTGCTCGTTTTCCAACTCGGCCAGCCGCGCATCTTCATGGCGATGGCGCGTGATGGTTTGCTGCCACAATACTTCGCGCGACTACACCCTCGCTTCCGAACACCCTACATCACGACAATTTGGACCGGCGTCGTAGTCGGTGGCGTCGCGATGCTGACTGATATCGGTTCGCTCGCCGACCTAACAAATATCGGCACGCTCTTCGCCTTCTGTCTCGTTTGCATCGGCGTCATTATCTTGCGGCGCACTGATCCAGGACGTCAGCGGCCATTCCGCGTTCCCATGGTTCCACTTTTGCCGATCCTGGGTGTCGTGATGTGCACGGCGCTCATGCTCAGTCTGCCCATCCTAACCTGGCTTAGATTCTTCATCTGGCTCGGAATCGGAATGGTGATCTACTTTCTGTACAGCATCCGTCACAGCCGGCTGAGGCATGGCATCGACGAAGGTGCGACCGAAGATATTCTTCCTCCGATAATCAAGCCGTAAGATCGACAGGTTTGTAGCATGGGCTTCCAGCCCATATCCCATCGGCGATGCCGATGTCTCTACTCCTTGTCCGATTTGTCGTAGAACAAGATATTGATCAGCAGCACAACGCCGCAGCCTGCGGCGTCGCGGAGCAGGGT
>JALYUC010000065.1 GCA_030853965.1 Verrucomicrobiota bacterium
ACCATATTGTGCGCGGCACGCTCGACTCGTTGGGCGTGGATGGACGCCGGCGTAGTCGTTCCAAATATGGTGCGAAACGGCCAAAGGGCGGTGGAGGTGGCGGCGGCAAGGAAGCCAAGGAAGCCCCGGCGGCGAAGGAGGCCGCAGCGAAGAAATAATTTTGATTAGGAAGATCGACAATGTCACGGCGGCGGAAAGTTTACAAAAAGGAAGAGAAGCTCGACTCGCGTTACGGCAGCGTGGCAGTCGCGCGTCTCATTTCTACCGTGATGAAGCGCGGCAAGAAATCGCTCGCGGAGCGGATCGTTTATACCGCGATCGATAAATCGCGCGAAGGTTCTGATTCGGTTGATCCCCTCGAAGTTTTAAACAAGGCGCTGGAGAATGTCCGGCCGCGCCTCGAAGTGAAATCGCGTCGCGTCGGTGGCGCGACTTATCAAGTGCCGATGGAAGTGACCCCCGCGCGTCAGGTATCGCTCGCGATGCGCTGGATCGTTCAATACGCCGACAATCGTCGCGGTATGCCAATGGCCAAGGCGCTCGCACAAGAGATCAAGGACGCCGCCGCGGGGCAGGGCAACGCGATCAAGAAGCGCGAAGACACCCACAAGATGGCGCAGGCCAATAGAGCCTTCGCGCATTTCCGCCGGTAATTTTATGGCAACGGCGACGATGGAAAAGAAAGCAGCTGCCGCGAAGAATCCAAATTCGCCGGATCGCAAGTTCCCGCTCGAGCGAACGCGGAACATCGGCATCGCCGCGCACATTGACGCAGGTAAGACAACAATCACCGAGCGCGTTCTGTTTTACACCGGCATGATCCACAAGATGGGCGAGGTGCATGAAGGCACGACCGTCACCGACTGGATGGAGCAGGAACGCGAGCGCGGGATCACGATTACTTCCGCGGCGATGACCTGCGCGTGGGCGCAACGCAAAGAAGAAGGCGTTTACAAGATGTTCGAAGGAATCAAGCAGCGCATCAACATCATCGATACGCCGGGGCACGTTGATTTCACGGCGGAGGTAGAGCGCTCGTTGCGCGTGCTCGACGGCGCGATCGCAGTTTTCGACGGTGTTGCCGGTGTGCAGCCACAATCGGAAACAGTCTGGCGGCAGGCGACGAAGTACAACGTCCCGCGGCTGGCGTTCATTAACAAGATGGATCGCGTCGGCGCCGATTTCGCAATGTCAGTCGACAGCATCCACAAAAAGCTGGGCGCGAACGCGTGGCCCGTCTTGCTGCCGCTTGGCAGAGAAGATCAGCTCAAAGGCCAGCTCGACGTTATTAATAAGAAGGCGATTCTTTATTCGGACAGCGATCAGCTTGGATCGACCTACGAGGTGACAGATATTCCGAAGGAATATGTCGATCTTGTCGACAAGACCTATACCGATCTGGTCGAACAAATTTCCAATCTCGACGACGAGGTCGCTCACGTTGTTCTCGAAGAGAAACCGGTTACGCCGGAATTGCTGAAAGCCGGTATTCGCCGCCAGACGATCGCGAATAAATTTGTACCGGTTATCGGCGGTTCGGCGTTGAAGAACATAGGGGTGCAGTACTTGGTCGATGCCGTGGTCGATTACCTGCCGAGTCCGCTCGATATTCCGCCGGCCAAAGGAATGGAGCCCGACACGCACGAGCCAATGGAAGCAGCGACAGACGATAACGGAGTCTTCTGCTCGCTCGCCTTCAAACTTTGGAGCGATCCATTCGTCGGCAAGCTGGTTTTCTTCCGCGTTTATTCCGGAACACTTTCGAAGGGCGACACGGTTTACAATCCGCGCACGAATAAACGTGAACGCATCTCGCGTCTGATTCAGATTCAAGCCGACAAACGCGAAGACATCGAGACCTGTTACTCAGGGGATATCGCCGCCATTGTCGGAATTAAGAATATCACCACCGGCGATACTCTTTGCGACGAAGACCATCCGATCCTTCTCGAGCCGCCGACGTTTCCGGATCCGGTCATTTCAATGGCGATTGAGCCAAAGACAAAATTGGATCAGGAAAAAATGGGCATCGCTCTGCAGCGGTTGTCTGAAGAAGACCCGACGTTCAAGGTCTATACGCACGAAGACACCGGCCAAACCATCATCGCCGGAATGGGCGAGCTGCATTTGGAAATTATTCGCGACCGCATGTTCCGCGAATTCAAAGTCGACGCGAACGCGGGCAAACCGCAGATCGCATATCGTGAGACGATTACGACAAATGCACATGGCGTTGGCAAATTGATCAAACAATCAGGTGGCCGCGGTCAATACGGCCACGTGGAGGTCGATGTCCGTCCGGGCCATCGAAGTACCGGTTTGGTTGTCGAAAACAAGATCGTCGGCGGCATCATTCCGCGAGAGTACATCCCTGCCGTCAAAAAGGGCATCGATGAAGCGGTGCTGAATGGAGTGCTCGGCGGTTACCCGGTGGTCGATGTTGAGGTCGATATCGTCTACGGAAGCTTCCACGAAGTCGATTCGAACGAGCTCGCGTTCAAACTCGCCGCCATTTTCGCGATGAAAGACGGCTTCAAACAAGGCAAACCGATCCTGCTCGAGCCGATCATGAAGGTGGAAAACATTACGCCGGAAGAATATCAAGGCGACATCTGTGGTGACTTGAGTCGTCGCCGCGGTAGTATCGGTAGCATTGAGACGCGCGGAAACCTGACGATCATCCACGCCGATGTCCCGCTGGCCGAATTGTTCGGTTACGCCACCGCGATTCGTTCACTTTCCAAAGGCCGCTCGAGCTATTCGATGGAGCCTTCGCACTTCGAACCCGTGCCGCAAAACCTCGTCGCGGCGATTCTCGACCAGAAGGAGAAGAAATGACCAACGGCCAGCGTATTCGAATTCGTTTGAAGGCGTTTGATCACCGAATGCTCGACCAATCCGCGATCGAGATCGTCGAGACGGCGAAGCGCACCGGCGCGCGGGTGGCTGGTCCGATTCCTCTGCCGACATTGATCGAAAAATTTACGGTGAATCGCTCGCCCCACGTTGACAAAAAGTCGATGGAGCAATTTGAAATTCGCACCCACAAACGTTTGCTCGACATCATCGAGCCAACGTCGAAGACGGTGGATGAATTGAAGAAGTTAAATTTGCCTGCGGGCGTCGATATTACGATTAAGATTTAGCCGCTTGAGAAATAAAAATCGCCATCATGAGCATCGGGTTACTTGGACAAAAGATCGGCATGACCAGCGTCTACGACGCCCACGGTCGGCTGCGCCCTGTGACCGTGATTGCCGCGGGCGATAATGTTTTGTTGCGCCGTGTTACGGCGGAGAACGAAGGCTACTCGGCGGTGCAAGTTGGGTTCGATGTGCAAAAGGAATCGCGCGTGAACCGCGCCGAGCTCGGCCTCTTTAAGAAAGCTGGCGTCGAGCCGAAGAAATTTGTGCGCGAATTTCGCCTTGATGCGGATCTCCCGGACGGAGATGTCGATCTTAACGTCACGCAATTTCAGCCCGGCGATTTTGTCGATGTGACCGGCCGCTCAAAAGGCAAAGGCTTCCAAGGCGTGATGAAGAAACATAACTTCCACGGACAAGGCGCGGCGCACGGTTCAAAGACACATCGTCGAAACGGCGCCGTCGGGTATCGTTCCACGCCGGGACGCATTTGGAAGAACATGGGCATGCCGGGTCATCTCGGCGACGAGCGCGTCACCGTGCAGAACTTGCAGATCATGCAGGTGCGCGAAGCTGAGAGAATAATTTTAATTAGCGGCGCAGTCCCGGGCTCGAATGGGAGCTATGTCGTTGTGCGTCCGGCTTTGAAGAAGCCGGAGGGGAAGGCAGAAGCGCCTAAGAAGCCAGAAGCGGCCAAGAAACCTGAGCCAGCGAAGACACCGGAGCCGGCGAAAGAAGTAGCGGCCGGGAAGAAATGAGCGCGAAAGTTTTAACGAAGGCGGCGGCGAAGGAAGCGAAGATCGACATGATCGAAGGCGGTCGCGGTAGCCAAGCAGTCCACCAGGTCGTTGTCGCGATGCGGGCAGCGCGGCGTTCCGGAACCGCGAACACGAAAACGAAAGCAGAAGTTGATTTGTCCGGCTCGAAACCGTGGCGGCAAAAAGGGACGGGTCGTGCGCGCGCCGGTTATGCGTCCTCACCGATTTGGCGTGGTGGCGGCGTCGTTTTTGGTCCCAAGCCGCGCGATTATTCCAAGAAAGTTTCGAAATCGTTGCGACGGCTCGCGTTCCAGAAAGCACTGAGCGAGCGAATCAGCGCGGGTGACGTTCTTACCATCGACAAGTTCGCCGTCGCGGAAATGAAAACCAAATCTTTCGTGGCGATGTTAAAAAAATCGACTGACGCGCGAAAAGTCCTGCTCATTTCAGATTCATTCGACGAAAAGACTTACACGTCGGCGCGCAATGTGAAGAGCGCTCGCCTGGCGACAGCCTCAGATGTGAACACGGAGCAGTTGCTCGCGTTCGACAAAATTTTAGTCACGCAGAAGGCGCTCGAGAAATTGGCCGAGAGAATGAATCCTCCTTCGCCGAAGGCTACGGCGCGATAAAATGAACGAGCCCTACGACATCATCCAAACCGCGTCGCTGACCGAGAAGTCGACGCTGCTGAGCGAGAAGCAGAATAAGTACGTCTTTCGAGTCAGTCCGCGCGCCAACAAAATTCAAATCAAGAACGCGATCGAGCGCTTGTTCCAAAAGAAAGTTGTCGATGTAAACACCTGCAATTACACCGGGAAAATGAAGAGTGTGCGCGGTCCGCGTGGCCGCAAGGCGAATTGGAAAAAGGCGATCGTGACATTGAAGGAAGGCGAGAAAATCGAATTAGTATGACGGCGTACGACACAACAGCCGGTTTATCGTTTCCCGCGGAGATTGTCATCCTGAGCGGACGCGAAGGATCTCACAACTCATCGAGCGCGAGCGCCGTCGTGAATAATTTGAGAGATTCCTCGACTCCGCTCGGAATGACAAACTGATATATATGGCACTCAAAAGTTTTCGCCCACTTACGCCGGTCCTGCGTTTTAAGTCGCTTCCTGCCTTTGAGGAACTCACGAAATGGAAGCCGGCCAAAAGTCTGGTTGAGGTAAAGAAAAGATCCGGTGGTCGTAATAACCGTGGCCGGATGACAGCGCGCCACATCGGCGGTGGTCACAAACAAAAATATCGGAAGGTCGATTTCAAACGGCGCAAACGCGGAGTGACCGCAGAGGTCGTCGGAATCGAATACGATCCGAACCGCTCCGCGCGCATTGCTCTTATTAAATATAGCGATGGCGAATTGAGTTATATTTTGGCGCCCGACGGCCTACTCGTCGGATCAACAGTCGCGTCCGGTGATAATGTCCCGCCCGATCTCGGCAACGCTTTGCCGCTTCGCTCGATTCCATTAGGCGCAAACATTCACAACATTGAGCTGACACCCGGACGCGGCGGACAGGTCGCTCGCAGCGCGGGACAACAAGCGACTCTGAACAACCTGGAAGGTGGCTTTGCCTTGGTGAAATTGCCTTCCGGCGAAATTCGCCGCATTCACGAAAACTGTTTCGCAACCATCGGGCAGGTCGGCAATGTCGATCATATGAACGTTTCGAGCGGCAAAGCGGGACGCACGCGTTGGCAAGGACGGCGTTCGCATGTTCGCGGCATGGCGATGAACCCGATCGACCATCCGATGGGTGGCGGGCAGGGTAAATCTAAAGGTGGTGGCGGCCGGCATCATCCAGTTAGTCCATGGGGACAACTGGCGAAAGGATTTAAGACGCGCAGCAAACACAAACCGAGCGATCGCTTCATTCTCGAGCGCCGGCGTTTGAAGAAGAAAACTTAAAATTTGATTTTTATGTCTAGATCATTGAAGAAAGGACCCTTCGTTGAGTCGCATCTTTTGGAAAAGATCGACAAGATGAACAGTTCGAACGCGAAGAAAGCGATCAAGACGTGGTCGCGGCGCTCGATGGTCACGCCGGATTTTGTCGGCCACACGTTTTTGGTTCACAACGGAAAGAACTTTCAGTCCGTTTTTGTAACCGAAAACATGGTCGGTCATAAGCTCGGCGAATTTTCGCCTACGCGAGTGTTTAAGAAACATGGCTCGCACACGGCGAAGGTGACTAAGTAGTTGAAATTTATTTGTGCAGTTTTGGGCTGCGTAACGCTGGCTGGAGGGCTCGCGGCAGAGGGGAATAGTTCTTTGTCAGAATCAAAAGTTGAAAACATGGAACCCCGCCAAGGCGGGGTGACTGCGGCGGCATTGCTTGCGCAAAATGAAGATTTGCGAAAGCAGTTGTCGATTCAGCAGGAGTCGCTCAAGACCTTGACGAGCAGCCTGGCGGAATCGAACGCCGAAGCGGAGTTGTTTCGCCGTAAGTATTCCGATCTCGAATTGCGAATGGAAGCGCTCGGCCTGGCGTCAGCGGACAAAGATCGTACCAAGCTCGAGCAGCGGTTGCTCGCGGCGGTGAGCGATTTGCAGCTGGCGCAAAAAGAGCGCGACCAATTTCGTGATCAGATGTTGCGATTGAACGAAACGATGTTGCGATATTTGAAAACATCGCAGGGCGGCGACGCGCAAGCGCGCATGGACGTGGAAACGCAATTGCGCAGCACGAATGAGCTTGCGACAAGATCGACAAGTGCGCCTGCGCAATCCGCCCAGCCGAGTCTGATGGACGGCAGCGTGATTAGCGTGAAGGACGAATGGTCGTTTGTGGTCGGTAATGTTGGCGAACAGCAGGGTGTTAAAATCGGAATGCCGATGCGTGTGATGCGGGGCGATCGGAAGATCGCGACGCTCCGCGTGGTCGATGTGCGCCAGAGGATTTGCGGCGCGGTGATTCAAGAAATGGATTCTGCAAAAGAGAAAATAAAAGTGGGCGACCGCCTGGAGGTGGATGCCCGCCCGAGTGTGACTTTAAAATAAATGGAAGTTAGAGCGATATACAGATATGCACGGATTTCGCCGTTCAAAGTGCGCGAGGTCACGCGCGAGATCCAGGGCCTGCCGGTTTCGGCAGCGCTCGACGTGCTCGCTTTTACGCCGAAGAAAGCAGCCTTGCTTATTGGCAAGACTTTGAAGAGCGCGGTCGCGAATGCGGAGAACAATGCAAATCTCAAAGTTGACGGTCTCGTCGTGAAGGAAGCGGTGGTAGGCGAAGGTCCGACGTTCAAGCGGATGATGCCCCGCGCGCGCGGAAGTGGCAGTCGCATCTTAAAACGGACGAGTCACATTCGGGTTGTTTTGACCGACGAGATTCCGATCGAGACGCGCGAAACGAAGAAGGCGAAGCGGAAAGCGGAAGAAAAGGCGGCGAAGAAGGAGGGTGAAGCAGGCGCTACGACCACGACGGCTGAGAAAAAACCAAAGGCGAGGAAAGCGGCGAAGAAAGCGAAAAAGTAATTTATGGGACAAAAAGTTAATCCGATTGGTTTTCGTCTCGGTGTGAACCGCGATTGGCGGTCGCGCTGGTACGCTTCGCCACAGGAGTTGCCGCAATTTCTGCACAGTGACCTGGAGATTCGCGCCTACGTAAAGAAGAAGCTCCAATTCGCAGCGGTCTCGAAAATTGTGATCGAGCGCGCGTGGAACTCAATTCGCGTCACGATCCATACGGCACGCCCTGGGATCGTGATCGGACGCAAAGGCGCTGAGATTGAAAAGATGACCGAAGAGATCGCGAAAATGGCGCAGGGCAAGCAAATCAAGATCGACATCCAAGAAATTAAAACGCCCGAACTGGATGCGCAGTTAGTCTCGGAAAATGTTGCGCTGCAAATCGAGCGTCGCATTGCTTATCGCCGCGCGATGAAAAAAGCGGTGCAAACCGCGATGGACTTCGGCGCAGAAGGAATCCGGTTGCGTTCCTCGGGTCGTTTGAACGGCGCGGAAATTTCGCGTTCTGAGTGGTATCGCGAGGGCAAAGTTCCACTGCACACGTTGCGCACCCCAATCGATTACGGCTTCGCGGAAGCGAACACCGTCTACGGGAAAATCGGCGTCAAATGCTGGATTTGTAAAAAAGAAGAAGCTCCAGCCGAGGCGCCGGCCGCGCTACCGCCACCACCACCGCCGCCAGCCGAACCGGCGGAAGTTTAACGGAGAAGAGTTATGCCATTGATGCCGAAGCGCGTGAAGTATCGCAAGTCTCAGCGAGGAAGTCGCAAGGGGACCGCTTCGCGCAATCTGCGCATTGATTTTGGCGAGTTTGGTCTGCAAACACTCGAACGCGCCTGGATCACAAATACGCAGATTGAAGCTGCGCGTGTCGCGTTGACTCGCAACATGAAGCGTAAGGGCAAATTGTGGATCCGGATTTTTCCTGATAAGTCTGTCACCTCGCGTCCGCCGGAAACGCGAATGGGCAAAGGTAAAGGTCAGCCGGAATACTGGGTCGCGACGGTGCGGCCGGGAAATATATTGTTCGAACTCGATGGCGTGACCGAATCGGTGGCGCGCGAATCATTGCGACTGGCGGCCGATAAATTGCCGGTGCGCACGAAGTTCCTTAGCCGTCACCACGTCGCCACCGCTTAATACTTTATGAAGATCAAAGAGATGATCGAAATGAGTACAGATGAGCTGCTGACGAAAAAGCGCGACTTTCGTCAGGAAAGTTTACATTTGCGTTTGCAACAGCAGAGCGGCCAGTTGGAGCAGCCGAGCCGCCTGCGCTTATTGCGGCGAGATGTTGCGCGGATCGAGACGATTCTCTCAGGGCGCGGGAAGGAACTGACGAAGAAATAATTTTATGGCCGAGCAAGATCGACAATCAACCGCCCAGCCGCCACCGCTGCCGACCGCCGCGGTGTCGCCATTGCCAGTGTCTACAGCGCGGGGGACGCGAAAGACGCGTACCGGCGAAGTGATTTCGAGTGGGATGAACAAAACGATTGTGGTGCGCACAGTGACGCGCGTGCCGCATGCGAAATTCGGCAAAATCATTAAACAAAAGAAAAAGTTTTACGCGCACGACGAAGAGAACAAGGCCAAGATGGGCGATACCGTTCGGATCATGGAGACGCGTCCGCTGAGCAAACTGAAGCGATGGCGCCTGGTGGAGGTGCTGCAAAAGTAACTCCGAAATGGTTCGCGAGTAAATTGTCGATCTTATGGTACAGATTCGATCCAGACTGGATGTGGCCGACAACACCGGCGCGCGCATGGCGACGATGATCGGCGTGATTGGCAAAGGCGGAAGTCAATTCGCGGGGATTGGCGACGTGATTACGGCTAACGTAAAAGAGGCGAGCGCCACCGGCACGGTGAAGAAAGGCGAAGTAGTGCGGGCGGTCTTGGTTCGGACGAGACAGCCGATTCGCCGTGACGACGGCTCGCTGCTGCGTTTCGATAACAACGCGATTGTGATCATCGATAAGGATTTGAACCCGCGTGGCACCCGCATCTTCGGCCCGGTCGCACGCGAACTGCGCGAACGCAATTTCATGAAAATCGTGTCGCTTGCTCCGGAAGTGTTATGAACCGTCTCAAATTCCACGTAAAAAAAGGCGATAACGTCCAGGTGATCTCGGGAAATTTTAGAGGTTCAACCGGGAAGGTTCTGGAGGTGTTGCCGAGAAAGCAGCGGGTGTTAATCGAGGGAGTGCGCATTATCAAGAAGCACTTGCGAAAATCGCAGGACAATCCGACCGGCAAAATCGCGGAGCGGGAAGGTCCAATTCACATTTCGAATGTGAAGCTGGTTGAGCGCGAAGCTAAGACGGAGAAGAAGACGAAAAAGACTAAAAAAACTGAGAAGAAGGCGGCATGATGGAGAACGAATTTTACCGCGATTACAAAGAGCGCGTTGTGCCGGCCTTGCGCGAGCGACACAAGTACAAAAACGTGCATCAAGTCCCAAAGGTCGAGAAAGTCGTAATCAACACGTCAGTAGGCTCGCAAGCGGAGATAAAGCAGGCGTTGGAAGATGCTAAGGCAGAACTGGCATTGATTACCGGTCAGCGCGCTGCGGAAACGCGCGCCAAAAAAAGCATCGCGAATTTCAAATTGCGCAAAGAGCAGGCGATCGGCGCCAAAGTGACTTTGCGTGGCGAGCGCATGTACGAATTTCTCGAGCGCCTAATCAAAGCCGCGCTGCCGCGCATTCGCGACTTTCGCGGAGTCTCGCCGCGGTGCTTCGATGGTCATGGCAATTACACGCTCGGTGTTTCGGACCAATCTATTTTTCCGGAAGTCGAGCTTGATAAAATCAAGCGCAATATCGGATTTGATGTTACGATCGTCACCACCGCGCGGACGAACGAGGAAGCGAAATCGCTTTTGAGCGAAATGGGGATGCCGTTCAGTGATCGGGCCAAGAAGCCCGCCGTCGCCCAACCGGCCTGATTTACATGAGTACTGTTACCGATCCTATCGCCGACCTTCTCGCTCGAGTGCGCAATGCCGCCGCCGCACAAAAGCCGGAGATGTTTGTGCCTTATTCGAAAATCAAAGCTGATGTGGTTCGAGTTTTGAAAGAGGAAGGCTATATCACGGATTATTCCGTCGATACCGAGGCGGCACATCCGCGAATCAAGATCACAAACAAGATCGCAAATCGTTCGAGTGCAATCACCGGGTTAAAGCGCGTGAGCCGTCCAGGTTTGAGACGTTACGTTGGTGCGCAGGAAATTCCGCGCGTTCTTGGCGGGATGGGTGTGTCAATTCTTTCGACGCCGCGCGGCATCATGTCCGGTCGCGAAGCGAAGAAGCAAAATGTCGGTGGCGAGTTGCTTGCCTACATTTGGTAATTTTTATGTCACGAATCGGAAACAAAGCGGTTGAGATCCCCGACAAAGTAAAGGTGAACGTTGGGAGCGACGGCGCCGTTGCGGTGGAGGGACCGAAAGGGAAACTCAACTGGCGGTTGCCGCGCGATATTTCCGGGAAGGTCGAGAACAATCGTGTCTCGCTGGCTCGTTCCGCCGAGACGCGCAGCGTGAAGGCTTTGCACGGTCTGTCGCGTGCGCTCGTGCACAATATGGTGCAAGGCGTGAGCGAGGGATTCACGAAGAGTCTCGAGATCGAAGGTGTCGGATTCAAGGCCGCCGTGCAGGGATCCAAGCTGAATCTGAGTCTTGGTTTTTCTCATCCAATCCTGTTCGACATTCCGAAGGAAATTAAAATTACAGTCACGGAGAACACGAAGTTGACGATTACTGGCATCGACAAAAAGTTGGTTGGACAGGTGGCCGCGGACATTCGGCGTTTCTATCCGCCGGAACCATACAAGGGCAAAGGTGTGCGTTACGCGGGCGAACAAGTTCGTCGCAAGGAAGGAAAGACGGTTCAGTAGTATGGCGACTAATCGAAAAGCTATTCGTACGCACGTTCGCCGGCGAATTCGGAAGAAGCTTCGCGGCACAGCTGAACGGCCGAGGTTGTCAGTCTATTTCTCTGGCAAACACGTTTACGCACAGGTCGTGGATGACGATGCTGGCCGCACGCTAGCGGCGGCTTCGACTGCCGAGAGCAAACTGACCGGCAAGAGCAAAGTCGCCGCCAATCGCGCCAACGCCGAAGTGATTGGCAAGGCTATTGCCGAGCGCGCGAAAGCAAAGAAACTTGAAAACGTCGTCTTCGATCGCGGCGGATTCCTTTATCACGGAAAGGTCAAAGCTCTCGCGGACGCGGCGCGAGAAGGCGGCCTTAAATTTTAATCATGGCACAACAAGGCTCAGGCAGACGACAGGAGCGCCACACCGACAAAACGGCCGCGGCAAGAGGCGATACGACAGAGAAAGTCGTGTTTATCAACCGTTGCGCGAAGGTCGTGAAAGGCGGCCGGCGATTCAGTTTCAGCGCTTTGATTGTAGCGGGAGATCACGATGGAATGGTGGGCGTGGGCTTCGGCAAGGCGAATGAGGTCTCGGAAGCGATCCGCAAAGCTTCCGAAGCCGCGCGTAAATCGATGGAGAAAGTTTCGCTGCATGAGAACACGATTCCGCATGAAACGATCGGTGAATACGGCGGCGGTCGCGTTCTGCTCCGACCGGCTTCTCCCGGCACCGGTGTCATCGCCGGCGGTGGTGTTCGAGCGGTAGTGGAAGCGGCCGGAATTCGCGATGTGCTCGCGAAATCATTAGGCTCGAGCAATCACGCCAACGTGGTCAAGGCGACGATCGAAGCGCTGCGGGGGTTGCGGCGCCGCGATGAAATTCTCAAGGTCCGGGGTATTAGCGGTGGCGATGGAAAGACTAATCCATCATGATGCGTTTACATAATTTGCGGCCGCGCCCAGGCTCTCGACATCGCGTCAAGCGACTCGGCTGCGGAGAAAGCTCCGGCCACGGCAAGACGAGTGGGAAAGGTCATAAAGGACAGAAGGCACGGTCTGGCGGCAGTATTCGTCTTGGCTTCGAAGGTGGTCAGATGCCGTTGATCCGACGTTTGCCGAAACGTGGTTTCAACAACGCGGCATTTCACAAGCACTACGCGATTGTGAACCTTGACGCTCTCAATGCATTCAAAGCTGGAACGGTCGTAAACGAACAAGCGTTGCGCGATTCAAACCTCATCCGCGGAAATTTCGAAGGAATTAAAATTCTTGGCGACGGGGAACTGAAACACGGGCTCAAAATCGAGACGGACAAGATCAGCGCCTCGGCTCGCGGAAAGATCGAAAAAGCCGGCGGCACAATCACACTTCGAGAGCGGCGGGAGCCACTCACAAAAGAAGATGTCGATCTTACGACGGAGCGGGATGTGGCGGAACCAGCGTCGAAACCGGTAGCAAAGAAAACAGAGAAACCGGCGAAAACCAAATCGCGTCCGAAAAAAACGAAGTCGCGCAAGGGCTAGCGCGCGGGACGAGATGATTCAGATTTAGCGGATGGTTTCGGCGTTTCTAAACTCGGTCAAGATACCGGAGTTGCGGCGGCGCATCTTGTTTACGCTGGCGATAGTGGTGATCGTGCGCCTGGGTGCCGCCATCACTACACCAGGCGTGAATTCAGCCGTGTTGCAGGAATGGTTTCGCAGTTCGGCTGACAAGAGCGGTGGCGTGGCGGCACTTTTTAATTTGTTTAGCGGGGGCGCATTGGAAAATTGCGCGATCTTTTCGCTCGGCATCATGCCCTACATCAGCGCGTCGATCATGATGCAGTTGCTCACGGCGGTGGTTCCGCGACTCGGCCGGTTGGCGCGCGAAGACGGCGGGCGACAGAAGATCATGCAATACACGCGTTACGCGACCGTTGTGCTTTGTATTGTGCAGGGTTATCTGCTCGCGGTTTCGTTTCAGCACCCGGAAGCGTATCACACCGTTTTAGGCGGAATCACCGACACTATCCGAAATCTTGGCGTGCCTCTTGTCGAAGATACCGGCTGGACGTTTCGAATCGTCACGGTGATTTCGCTCACAACCGGGACACTTTTTTTGATGTGGTTGGGCGATCAAATCACCGACCGCGGAGTGGGCAACGGAATTTCACTTATCATCACGGTGGGCATCGTGGCGCGTTTGCCGGCCGCGTTGGCGCAGGCATGGAAAACCTTCGTTCCCTCAGCCGAAACGGGTACCAGTCAGGTTAATCCATCGATCCTTGTGTTGATGGTGGCGTTTTTGTTTCTCGTGATTGCGGGAGTAATCACGATCACGCAAGGCGTGCGCAAGGTCACCATCCAATACGCGAAACGGGTGATCGGCCGCAAAATGTATGGCGGTCAAACGCAGCATATGCCGTTGAAAGTGAATTACGCGGGCGTGATGCCGATCATTTTCGCGTGGGCCTTGCTATTGTTTCCGACCACCATTGTCGGCTTTGCCTTCAAAAACAGCCCGACCGCCGGACGCATCGCCAACGCGCTCAACAGCGGCTGGGTGCATTATCTCGTTCTCGCGGGAATGATTTTCTTCTTCAGCTATTTTTGGGTGGCGACGCAGTTTCAACCGGCGCAGATCGCCGACGACCTGAAAAAACATGGCGCATATATTCCCGGCGTTAGGCCCGGCAAACCAACGTCGGATTTTCTCGATTTTACGATGACGCGCCTGACATTCGCGGGCGCTTTTTTTCTTACCATCATTGCGGTGTTGCCGAGCCTTCTCAGTCAGAGTCTGCACGTTCCGCAGATCACGGCGCAATTTTTTGGCGGCACAAGCTTGTTGATTATTGTGGGCGTGATGCTCGATACCATGCGGCAGGTAGAAACGCATTTGATTCAGCGACATTACGACGGGTTTTTGCGCAAAGGCCGGATTCGTGGGCGCTCCTTTGATCGCGCATCGTATAGTCGAGGCGACGCGGCCGAACGCGGCACTTTGATGTGGCTCTATGTGGGCATCGCCATCATCGTCATCGCCGGTGTGACGATTTTTCTTACGACCCGTTAAGTGAAGAGACGACTCGTTCTCCTGGGTGCGCCCGGTTCCGGGAAGGGAACTCAAGCCGAAATGATCACACGGCAATTTGGTATCCCGGTCACGTCACCGGGCGCCATTTTGCGACGCGAAAAGGATTTAGGGACACCACTGGGGCTCGAAACCGCCGAGACTACTCAGCATGGCGGGCTGGTGTCGGACAAAATCATTGTCCAGTTGATCGAAGATTGGTTGCGTTTGCATGGGAGTCACGGCTTCGTCTTCGATGGATTCCCCAGAACGCTTCCGCAGGCCGAAAGCTTATTGTCGATCTTGACGCGACTTCATACGGCTCTCGACCTCGCGATTTGGCTGGAAGTGTCGGAGCAAACCGTGCGCGATCGGATTTCGGGTCGGCTTCAGTGCAGCGGCTGCGGATTTACCACAAGTGCAACGAGCGCCAAATTCGCCGAGCGCCCCATCTGTCCTTACTGCGACGGGTCGCTCATTCGCCGCAATGACGATGACGTCAGCGTTTTGCAAACGCGGTTGCAGGAGTTCCGTACCAAGACTGAGCCGCTTGCGACATTTTATGAAAAGATGTCGATCTTGCACCGCATTGACGGCAATCGCGATCGCGAAGTTGTGTTCGGCGATATTTCGCGCCTGATCGAGGGAAAGGTGGGCGCATGATTCCGATCAAAAGCGCAAAAGAAGCCGAGAAAATGCGACGCGCGTGCCGCACGGCCAGCGATGTTCTTGATCGCGTCAGCGAACTGATTCGGCCGGGAATTACGACAAAGGAAGTCGACGAAGCCGCCGCTGATTTTATGCAGGAGGCAAACGTGAAAAGCGCGTTTTTGGGATATCGGCTTGGCCACCGGGTTTTCCCCGGCAACATCTGCATTTCGTTAAACGATGAAGTCGTGCATGGCATCGGCAGCCAGCGTCGAATTCAATATGGCGACATCGTGAAGCTCGACATTGGCGTCATTCAGGATGGATGGGTAGGCGACACTGCCACCACTGTGCCGGTTGGGATGATCGAGGACCGGATCGAACAGTTGCTGCGTGTCACCGAAACCGCGCTGGAGCGAGGAATTCGGGTGGCAGTGGAAGGTATGCGGCTCGGTGACATCTGCGCCGAGATCGAAGATGAAGCAGTGCGAAATCGCTTTTCGGTCGTGCGTGAATTCGTCGGCCACGGCGTCGGTCGCAAGTTGCACGAGGAGCCGCAAATTCCGAACTACGGCAAGCGCGGGAGCGGGCCGAAGCTCAAAGCCGGAATGACGCTCGCCATCGAGCCAATGATCAATATGGGCGTGGCAGCGGTAAGATTGCTCGATGATGGCTGGACGGTGCGAACGGCAGACGGGCTGCCTTCCGCGCACTTCGAGCACACTGTTCTAATCACGAAGGATGAGCCCGAAATCCTGACATGGCGCGGAAAGACGCAATTGAAGTAGAGGGCAAAGTGCTTGAGCTGCTCCCGAACACGATGTTTCGTGTTGAATTGCCCAATGGGCATCGCGTGCTCGCGCATATATCAGGGAAAATGCGATTGCACTTCATTCGCATCTTGCCAGGCGACAAAGTTATGCTAGAAGTTTCACCCTACGATTTGTCGAAGGGGCGAATCACGTTTCGCCAGAAGTGACAACGCCGAAAACGTGGCTCGTTTTCGCCTCGTAAATTATGAAAGTGCGACCATCAGTAAAAAGACTTTGTGAAAGTTGCAAGATCGTGAAGCGCAAGAACGTGGTGCGCGTGATTTGCAAGAACCCGCGCCATAAACAGCGTCAGGGCTAGGAGATTTTAACATGCCAAGACTATTAGGAGTCGAGATCCCGGCGGATAAACGCATTGAGGCGTCGCTTACTTACATCTACGGAGTTGGCCTGAGCATGGCGAAGCGAATTCTCGAGCAAACGAACATCGATCCGAATTTGCGCGCGAAGGACCTCTCGCCGCAGCAGATCAACGAGATCATTCACGCAATTACAAACAATAAGGTACCAATCGAAGGCGATCTGCGTCGCGAAGTGCAAGGCAACTTGAAGCGCTTGCAGGCGATAAATTGTTATCGCGGAGTTAGGCATCGCCGTGGCCTGCCGGTGCGCGGACAGCGGACCTCGACTAACGCGCGCACGCGCAAGGGCCCACGCAAAACAGTGGGTGTAATCCGCAATAAGGACGCGAAAACGGGCAAAGTTTAAGGAGAAATATTAATGCCTGAATCGAAAAAGCCGGCGAAAGCGAAAGCCGAAAGCAAGCCGAAGGCGAAACCAACCAAGCCTGAAGCAACGAAGGATACCGCTGAAGCTGCGCCTGCAGAAACCGCTGCAACATCGACAATTTCATCTGAGAAAACTTCAGCCGCGCCGCAGGCGAGCGCCGCTGAAGCTTCGCCGAAGCCAGCAAAAAAACCGGCCGCCCCAAAAAAGGAGCAACCGAGCGCGCCGGCGCCCGCCCCCGAAAATCTTTCGCTTTCCAGCGACAACATCGAGCCGGTTAAAGTCGTCAAGGCTAAGGGAAGCAAGAATGTTCATTCTGGCATCGCGCACGTGATGTCCACCTTTAACAACACGATTGTGACGATCACCGATCTGACGGGCAAAGTGATTGGCTGGTCGAGCGCGGGGAAAGTCGGCTTCAAGGGCTCGCGCAAGAGCACTGCATACGCGGCGCAAATGGTCGCTCAGGATGCGTCGCGCCAGGCGATGGGTCACGGATTGAAAGAAGTGGAAGTGCGCGTCAAAGGCCCCGGCGCTGGGCGCGAATCCGCGGTGCGCGCGTTACAAGCAATCGGCCTTGACCTCACTGTGATTCGGGACGTCACGCCGGTTCCACACAACGGTTGCCGACCGCCGAAGCAACGTCGCGTCTGACGCGCTAACATCGACAATCAAACATGGGCAGATATACCGGACCGAAAACAAAAGTTAGCCGCCGCTATGGCGTGCCTCTCTTTGGACCATCAAAATCACTCGAGCGGAAAAATTATCCCCCCGGCATGCATGGCCCGAAAGGCTCGCGGCGTAAGCAATCAGATTACGCGATCGCGTTGGGCGAAAAGCAAAAGCTTCGTTATCAATACGGTCTGCTGGAGCGCCAGTTTCGGCGCATCTTTCAAAACGCATTGCGTAAACGCGGCGTCACTGGTGAAACGCTTCTTCAACTTCTCGAAACCAGGATCGACAATATTATCTTTCGGCTCGGCCTGGCCAATACGCGCAGCGCCGCGCGCCAGCTTGTGTCACATGGTCACGTGCAGGTGAACGGCCGCACCGTAAATGTCGCCTCTTACAACGTGAAAGCGGGCGACGAAGTCGCGATAAAAGACAAGCCGAAGTCGCGGCAGCTTGCGGCGCGCAATCTCGAGCTGACCCAAATTGTGCCAGTGCCCGACTGGATGACGGTCGATCGCGATGCGCTCAAGGGCAAGATTTCCCGTATCCCATCGCGCGACGAAATGCAGCCGATTGTCAACGAACAGTTGATCGTCGAGTTGTATTCTCGATAAA
>JALYUC010000078.1 GCA_030853965.1 Verrucomicrobiota bacterium
GTACAGAACTGACGAGTGAGACGAACCATTTGCTTTCCTGCATCCAGCCGGCGCTCGCGCCGAGCGAGTAAGAAAGGTTCGTCGTCACAACCAATCCGCTCAACGCCATCACCGTGATGGCAAGCAACCACAGATTCCATCCGACGATAAATCCGATGAAATCGTTGAAGCCAAATTTAGCCCATTGATACAATCCGCCTTCGAACGGCAGGAGACGGTTTAAATAGATCACGACCGCGGCCTGCGGAATGTAGAAGAGAGCGATGGCGAGCAGCCAAATGAAGAGGTGAGACGAGCCGAGCTTGGCCGCGGCGCCGACCCAACTCGTGCCGACAACAAAAACGATCTGCATCAAGACCAGATCGCGCAGGCCGAGTTCTTTTTTCAACTCGGCGCTGTGCCCTTCGACATTTTCCTCCGCGCGCTCCAATTTAGTTATCACGGGGAAACTTCCTAAAGTAGATGTCGATCTAAGCTCTGCCTTCCGCCTTAGGTTTCGGCGGCGGCGGAACATTTCGAAATTCGCGGTGACGAATTTTTCCCCCGGCATACGCGATGTAGCCACCCATTCCCAAGACAATCGCGCCAAAGAAAACTGCAAGGATCGCAAGCGGCAACGAAGATTTTGGCCACTTGAGCGGGAGAGCGATCGCCACTGCGCTCAAAACGGCAAGTGCATAAAAATAGTAAATAAGTTTGTCGGCACGAGCTTTATGCGCTTCCAGCCAGGCTTGGCCGTTCTCGTCTGACATCGACAATACCGGATCGTAACCTTGTTCCCCAAATTCGAAGACCGGCCAAGCCGAGCCAGCGCTAATTAACACGATTGCCAGCGCAGTAATTTGCGCGCGCCGACTGCGCAGAATGAGCGCGATGATCAGTCCAATCCAAGCCACCGCCAGTCCGTAGATTGGCAAAGGATTAATAAGAACATGGATATATTCCGGCTGCCGGAGATCGCGAAGCAAAGTGTCTATCATCAGTTGCTTGGCCAGCCCTTCCCGAAGCCTTCCTCCGCGCGTTTAACTTCTTCCGCAGGCAAATAATTTCGCCAGTCGGCGACTGTGAAATGCCACCATTCGCTTCGCAACCCGAAAAATCCGGCATTTCTCATCGCGATCTGCAGCAAATGGAGATGTGCAGCGATGAAGGGATCGGGGCCTTGATATTTCCACATCGCAGCCGGCGTAAAATCGTCGAAGTCAGTGGGCATACTGATTGGACGATTCCAATTGTCGGTAAGGGTGGCATCGACAGCTATACCCCAGCTGTGCAACGAACCCGCACCAATCTCCGGATCCGCGACGTATTCGTTATTGTGCGAGGCGCGCCAAAGCTCGGCTTGGACTGATTTAGGACGATATGCGTCCCAGATTTTAAGGGAATAATTGTAGCGCCTTAGAAAAGCTTGCGCGCCTGCTAAACGCGTTGCCACCTCGGGACGGAGGAGAGCCGGCATTCTCGGCTGATAAAGGGGGCGGCCCGCAATATTATTCGCGGTGCTGTAGCGCAAATCGACGACGATCGAAGGATCGACCGACTTAACATAAACGAGCGGGATATGCTCTTGCCCATTAGCCGACGGGACCGTGAGCGCTTGCGCGCCACCCGTTGGAGCCAGTGGCTCTTGCGCGATGGCCCATGGGCTAAGCACCATGATATAACTGAGAATTAAATTAAGACGCAGAAATTTCATTGCGCGCCAGGTCGCTGCGCCGCGACCACTGTCGCAGTGTCGGTTTTCGCGATGCGCTGTAAAAGAAGGCGGGCGCTATCTTCCGGGATGTTGAAATGCACTTCAACGCTCGCATTTTGCCTCGTCACCTCGGGCGGCTGCGCATAGAGCAGCAAATCGGAATCCTGCAAACGCAGCCAGCGCTGCGGCTCGTTCTGCAGGTCGCGCGCTAGCTGTATCGCGCGTTCCGGCGATTGCAACTTCAAGAGCAGCCGCGCACGAATAGGATTCTGCAGGGTCAGCGCGAGACCGAGCAACTGCGACGAATCCAGTAATTCGCGCGTGAAAATCGGATGAAATATTCGCGAGAGATCAGAGGGATCCCGTGAAATGAGGCGTAATGCGCTGTCCCGGTCGAGCGCCTGGAAACGATCAAAGAGCTGGCCGGTTATTTTGAGATCAAGCTGCATTCCCAAGCGTACTCGCACCAATTCATCTACTTCGGTGGAAGCGCCGATCGCGAGAATGGTGGGTCCCAGCCTGGCGATGGCGAGGTCGGGTCGTTCCCAAACGGCGAGCCCGCCAATAGTGCGTCTTTCAAAGCTCTTGTCCTGCGCGATGGAACGAATGGCATGGGAGACATCACTTCGTGCCTCGATCAGAATAAACTCTCGTGTTTTTCCAACGTCGCTTGTGACCGCACGAGTAACGCGCGCCCCGTCGCGGGGCAAATTCAAAACCGGCACGCGCGTAGCGCCGTTCATCAGGCCCGACCAAACATTCGACCAAATATCCGGCTGATCTTTGCGCCAGCGCTTCGGCAGATCGTCGCGCTCAAAGTGATCGACGTTGATCGAAAGAATCGCCTCAGTTTCCTGCGGTAACCATTCGCGTCGAGCCGGCGATTGAAGCACCAGCGGCAGAATGATTACGAGCAACGCAATTACTGAAACCACGCTGAAGTAAAATTTGCGCAGCTCCTGCTTGTCGATCTTGCTGGAAAGAAGCGCCAGCTCGGTTGAGTGCTGAAGGTGTCGATCCATTGCCGCGCGATGTCGCTGCACTTCCGTAAGCAACTGTGGCGCGTTCGGAGGCGCAATTCCCTGCGATGCCAGATGACGACCGATGTTCAAATAGGCGGGGTTTTTTCGTTCCTCGACCGTTTCATGATGTGCCCGGGCCTCTTTCACCGCCTCTTGCTGCGTGCGAATGTTTTCATTAAATGCCCGATCGCGCGCCTCGTATTCAGCGCGGACGCGATCTATGTTTTTCTGGATTTCCGAAAGTTCGGCATCTGCCGCGACGAGTTTTTCTTTTGCCAGCCGGCATGCGTCAGCGCTTCCAAGACGGGCGCGCATCAGTTCCGCCCGCTCTTCTGGCAATCGCGCCCGCCGGCTGCTAATGCTGGCCGAGCGCGTTTCGAGATCGGCCGGCGGTGGTGTTAATGCCTGAAGCTCCGAGAGTTCTTTGAGAAGCTCACGATCCGTCGCGTCATTGCGTTGGATGCGGCTGTCCACGGCAGTCAGTTCCCGGTCGCAAACTTCGGCGGAACTTTTTGCCTCGTTCCGTCGTTGCAGGATTGGCTTTCTTTCGGCTTCCAACTTGGACATGGCGTCGCTTTGTTCTCGCGCATTCTTTTGTCGCTCTGCTTCGATCTTTTTGATGCCCTCTTCAATTTGAGCGATTCGTAGCGCGACTTCTTTTTGTTCCTGCTCGAGTTTTCTTAACGCAACAATCTCGTTGCGCAGTTCCGGGAAGTTTGCCGCTTGCGAAGTGCCTTCGCGGCCGAGGTTGATTTCGCTCTTTTGCAGCAACCGTTTCTCGTGACGCAGGGCAAGTCGCGTCCGTTGTCGTCGGACTTTAAGTCCGAGCTCGCGCAAACCTGTTCGAATGAAACTCACGAGATTGGCGAGGTTATTCTTCCGATTCGCTCAGTTTCGCAAGCACGCTGAAATCCTCCAGCGTGGTGGTATCGCCTGTGACGGTCTTGCCACTGGCAATTTCTTTCAAGAGCCTCCGCATGATTTTTCCACTGCGTGTTTTCGGAAGCGCTTCGGCAAATCGAATTTCGTCCGGTTTCGCGATGGCTCCGATGTGTTTTCCAACGTGCTCGCGCAATTCCTTATTTAACGTGGCCGTTGGATCGACATTGGTCTTGAGCGTGACAAATGCGCAAACGCTCTGGCCTTTCAATTCATCAGGTCGGCCCACCACCGCGGCCTCCGCCACTGAGACATGGCTCACCAGCGCGCTCTCAATTTCTGAAGTGCCCAGCCGATGTCCCGCCACGTTCAATACGTCATCAATGCGTCCGACGATCCAAAAATATCCATCCTGGTCGCGGCGCGCGCCGTCACCGGTAAGATAATTTCCTTTGAACTCGCTCCAGTATTGTTTCTTGTAGCGCTCCTTGGCACCGTAAATCGTGCGCAGCATGGACGGCCACGGCCGCCGGATGATCAATTTGCCGCCAATATTCGGGCCAACTTCCTTGCCGCTAAGATCGACAATCGCGGCATCAACCCCAAAAAACGGAAGCGTCGCGCTGCCCGGTTTAGTTGGCGTCGCGCCGGGGAGCGGTGTGATCATGATCGCTCCGGTTTCGGTTTGCCACCAAGTATCGACGATCGGGCAGCGGCCGGCCCCGATTTTTTCGTGATACCACATCCACGCTTCGGGATTGATTGGCTCGCCCACCGTCCCGAGCAGGCGCAATGACGAAAGATCATGTTTCTTAACCCAGGCGTCGCCCCAGCGAATGAAGGCCCGAATCGCTGTCGGCGCCGTGTAAAGGACGTTTACGCGGTGCTCCTCGATAATTTTCCAGAAACGATCGGGCTCCGGCCAATTCGGCGCTCCTTCGTACATCAAAGTAGTCGCCCCGGTTGAGAGCGGACCATAAACAACATAACTGTGTCCAGTGACCCAACCAACGTCCGCTGTGCACCAGAAAATGTCTTCGTCGCGAAGATCGAATACATATTTCGTTGTCGCATAAATTCCCACCAAGTAACCGCCGGTGGTGTGTAAGATTCCCTTTGGCTTTCCAGTCGATCCGCTGGTGTAGAGAATGTAAAGCGGATGCTCGCTGTCGAGCGGCTCAGCTGCACAATTGGCATCGACATACTCCAATTCGCGATGCCACCAGACGTCCCGGCCTTCCTCCATATGGATTTCGTTAGCGCCCCGCCGAAAGACGATCACCCGCTTGATCGAAGTATGGCCACGCAGTGCATCATCCACATTCTTCTTCAGCGGAACGATGGCACCGCGGCGATAACTACCGTCTGCTGTAACCACCGCGACCGCGCCGCTATCCGCGATGCGGTCCCGAATTGATTCCGCGCTGAATCCGCCGAAAACGACTGAGTGCACCGCACCAATGCGCGCACAGCCCAGCATCGCGATTGCCGCCTCCGGAATCGTCGGGAGATAAATGATCACGCGATCGCCTTTGCGAATCTTGTTCCGCTTGAGCACATTCGCGAAGCGACAGACTTCGTGGTGCAATTGCTGATAGGTGAGCGTGCGTTTCTCGCCCGGCTCGCCCTCCCAAATAATGGCCGCTTTATTCCGGCGATGACCAGCGAGATGCCGATCCAAACAATTTTCGGAAATATTGAGCTTGCCCGCGACGAACCATTTCGCGAACGGCGCTTTCCATTCGACCACTTTTTTCCATGGCGCCCGCCACTTCAGTTCGCGTGCTTCGCGCGCCCAGAATTTATCCGGCTGCTTGATCGACTCGCGATACATTCGCCGGTACTGCTCGAGATTCTTGATCTTCGACTTCTTCGCAAAATCCTTTGCCGGCTTGAAAACGCGTTTCTCGATCAAGTGCGACTCGATATTGCTGTCGTCCATAGAGAGAGAAATCTTCTAATATCTCCGGTCAGATTGCAGAGCAAGCGCTCCGCTTGCCATTTATAGAATTGTCAGGTAACGCGACTGCCCTACGACAGCAATGTGATCTGAGTGTTTTGTTGTTTTCGACTGTCTCTCACGGGACAGTGCATTATGAGCGATCATATCTACAAAAAAATCGAATTGGTTGGTTCATCGCCTGATGGATTTGAGGCGGCGGTCAAGAATGCGTTGGCGCGTGCGGGCAAAACGGTCCGGAGCATGCGCTGGTTCGAGGTTACGGAGACCCGGGGTCACATCGACAAAGGGAAGGTCGATCATTGGCAAGTGACCTTGAAAATTGGCTTCACCCTCGAGTAGATGGATCGCGCTCTCCGAGCGCGATGTTAGAAATTAATGCGGCTTTACCGCCATTTTACCATCGAGCGCGGAGCGCTCGATCCACCTATCACTCGTCCTGCACAACCTCATAGAGCTTCGCCGCGCCGTAAATAAGAACTGCCGGTTTGAGTGCAAAGAAAGATAATCGCACTAACCCACGCAGCAGTCCGCCCACCGGCAATCGGTTCAACACATATCCGGCTACAAAAGCGTAGAGCATTGATTGCCCCGGATTTTGTCGCACGTATTTTTCGGTTTGGCTCAAAATCTCGTCGAATTGCTCTTTCGTATAACGAAAACTGCGCAGGGCGAGATCTTCGGATGTTCCAGCTGATGATTCGGCCATGTTATTTAGAGTTCGGATCACAATAGCGGTTTGCGTGTCATTTGGTCAACGTAACGTCATCCAAATTGTGCTTGCCGTGGCGCCGGCAGGAAAATCCGGCAGCGGCGGCGGTCGATGAAAATGCGCCGCGCGCCGGGTGACTTTCAGACAATAGCGCGCCATCACTTCGAGGCTTTTCTCGCGCAAGCGCGAACAATTTGTGGAAAGTAAAATGCTGCCGTCGCGCTCGCTTAGGTCCAGCGCGGCAAGAAGTAATTTCTCGAAATCGTTCTCGACATGAAAGACGTGACCGCGATGCGATCGCGAGAAAGTGGGCGGATCGAGAATGATCATGTCGAACTTTTCTCCTTTGCGCGCTATCCGCGGCAACACCGTCAGCACATCATCAGCGATAAAGCGCTGATCGTGCGTGCCCAGACTGTTCAGGGCAAAGTTTTCCCGGCCGCGAGCGAGGGATTTTTTTGAAAGATCGACATTGAC
>JALYUC010000109.1 GCA_030853965.1 Verrucomicrobiota bacterium
CGCGACACTGACAACGCCAACGGCGCCGACCGACATAAAAGGGAGAGTGAGCGAGTCGTCGCCACTCAAGATCGTGAATGCTTCGGGTAACCGGCCGCGCAATTCGCTGATCCGCTCGACACTGCCGCTTGCTTCCTTGATCGAGACGATATTGCGACACGCCTCGGCCAGCCGGACGACCGTGTCCGCGCCAATATCCACGCCGCAGCGCCCGGGTATATTGTAAAGTATGATCGGCAATTTCGTTTCCGCCGCGATTGATTTGAAATGCCGGAACAATCCTTCCTGACTCGGTTTGTTGTAATACGGCGCGACCAACAGCGCTCCATCCGCGCCGAGTTTCTCAGCCATCTTAGTATCGGCAATCGCGTGTTGCGTTGAATTCGAGCCCGTGCCCGCGAGAACTTTGCAGCGTCGATTCGCCATTGTGATGGCAAGCCGAATGACTTGTTCACGTTCTTCATGTGACAGCGTGGGGGATTCGCCAGTGGTGCCTACCGCCACGATTCCGTCAATGCCGGCAGCGATTTGTGCTTCGATCAGTTTTTCAAAAGCAGCAGGATCGACATTTCCGTTTCGAAATGGCGTGACCAGCGCTGTGAAGGTGCCGCGAAACATTTTTTTGGAAATGCGACGGTCATAGACCGCCGCTACAGTTAAAGCTCGATGGTGCCTTCGAACACGAACTCGGCCGGTCCGGTCAGAGTTACGTTTCGAAATTGATTGCCGTCTTTGGTGAAGCCAACGCCTAACTCGCTGCCGCCCCGGACCAGAATTCCGATCGGTGCTTTGGCGTTTTCGGTCGTCGCAAAAATCAGCGCGCTTGCCACGACACCAGTCCCGCAAGCGAGCGTCTCGTTCTCGACACCGCGCTCGTAAGTGCGGATGGCGATTTTGTTCGCGCCCCGCTTCTCGAGGAAATTCACGTTCGCTCCTTTCGGAGAAAACATTTTGTGCTGCCGAATGGCAGCGCCTTCGCCGCGTACATCGACATCGTCGACCTGTGAGACGGGAACAATCACATGCGGCACGCCCGTGTTGATGTAGTGAACAAATTTTCTATCTCCATCGACATCGAGTTCCAGTGAAAGCCGCAAATCGGTCGGATCACTCATTTGCAGTGTGACCAGCTCACCATCAAGCTTTGCGCCGATCACGCCCGCTGGTGTTTCGAATGAAAGCTTTTCGCCTGCGGCCGCGACTTTATTGGCAAACCGCGCGAAACAACGTGCGCCGTTGCCGCACATTTCCGCTTCGCCGCCGTCGGCGTTGTAGTAACGCATGCGAAAATCGGCTCCATTAGAAGATTCCTCAAGGAGCAAGACCCCATCGGCGCCGATGCCACGATGCCGGTCGCAAATGCGCGCGATTTGGTTGCGATCCAGATGAATGTCGCCGGAACGATTATCGAGCATAACGAAGTCGTTGCCTGCACCGTTCATCTTTGTGAAACGCAGCATATTGTCGATTTTACACCGGTCATGGCAGCAGACAAGGAGCGGCGGCCTCCCAGCTGCCGTTTAAACTTAGTCGGCGGTCTGCCGCCTTCGCCGAGGCTACGGCGAGCCAGGGGAGACCGCCGCTCCTTGAGATCAGTCCGATTTGCCGTTTAATTCTCAGCCGTGCGTAAAGTGATAGTGATATTGTGCGCCTGCTTCGTTGCGAAGTTCGCCGCCGCCGAAAATCTCAACCCGCTAATTCTCGACCAAGTCAGGAAAATGCCGAGCGGCGGGAGATATTCCGTTTCTCACTACGCCAAGATCAAGTTGCAGTCGTCGGCACATTTTGAATCGGGCAAGTTGTTCAAGCTTCCGAAAGCGCCTTTTCCGAGTTTCTGCTCGGGAGCGACCTATCTCGTCTTCATCAGAACGATCGAAGCGTTGCGCGTGCGGGGGCAACTTCAGCTCGATTTCGCGACCTTGGATCAACTCGTCATTCGAAATCAACGCGATGGTGAAGGAGTCTGGGGCCGCTGGAACGCGAACGGTCCCGGCACTGCGCGTCTCTTTCATGAGCTTGCACTCGGCCCGAATTTTGATGACTTCACTCAAGCGCAACCCGGCGATTTCATGAAGATTTTTTGGAACAAGAACGTCGGCCGGCGGGAGAGTGGTCACTCGGTGATTTTTCTAGGAATGGAAAGCCGCGCGAACGGCGAATATGTCCGTTATTGGTCGAGCAACGTACCTTCCGGTTACGGCGAGAAGGAAGTTCCGCGCGGCAAAATCGCGCATGCGATTTTTTCGCGACTGCAAACGCCGGAGAATTTATCCCGCATTCATAACGCGCCCGAAGTGGATCCCTACCTCGCGTCATTGCTGCGAAAGAAGTCGAGCTTCGCCGAAGCGACGAAGAAGTGCGGGATCTAGCGGATCGCTTTTGTCAGCTCCCGTGCGAACGCGCCGACCTTTTCCGGCGATGAATCTCCGTGCTGTGCGATAAGATCGACAATGGCGCTGCCAACTACCACTGCGTCGGCGTGACATGCGACCTCGCGCGCCTGCTCCGCATTTGAAATTCCAAAGCCGACCGCAATTGGTAAATTGGAAAGCTTTCGAAGCTGCGCAATTTGGTCCGGCAATGAAGTAGCGACTTCATCTCGTGCACCGGTGACGCCTTCGCGCGAAACGTAGTAGAGGAATCCCTTCGCACTCTTAACAATTGCAACGATTCGGCCCGATGCAGTCGTGGGCGCGATCAATCGAATGTGAATGACGTCGCTGTCGGCAAGATCGATATCTTCCTCTGGAGGCAGATCGAGAATCAATAATCCATCGACACCGGCCGCTTCGGCCGCGCGATGAAATTCTTTCAGGCCAAATTGGAATACTGGATTCAAATAAGTGTAGAGAACGATCGGTATCTGCGAGCGTTTCCGGATTTTTGCCACACAGTCGAGCACGCCGCGCGTCGTCGCGCCGGCGGCGAGAGCACGCTGTGCCGCCAATTGATTAACGATTCCGTCAGCCAGCGGATCGGAGAAAGGCAAACCGAGCTCGAGAATATCAGCGCCCGATTCTTCGAGCGCGAGGGCAAGATCAACCGTGCGCGCCAAATTTGGATCGCCCGCGCAAATGTATGGAATAAAACCTTTGCGCTTTTCCGAGCGCAGGCGTGCGAAACAGTTGTCGATCCGGTTAGAGTTGCGAGCTGTCATGTTGCGCAGCAAACGTTCAACGTTCAACGTTCAACGTTTAACGTCCAACGCTCAATGAATCACGATGTCGATCTTGCTTAACGGATTCGTCCTGGGCTGGTCGGTGGCATGGCCACCGGGACCGGTGAATGCGGAGATGATTCGCCGTGGATTGCTTCCGCCGTCGGAGGGCGGGGGTTTCTGGCCAACCTGGCGAGTCGGACTCGGCGCTTGCTCGGGTGATTTTCTTTGGGCTTTCGCAGTGGCCGCGGGCGCCGGCACTCTTCTCAACCAGCCGCGCGTGCGCGCAATTCTGGGTTTGATCAGTCTGGCGCTGCTCCTTGCGCTTGCCGTCGTTTTCTCGCTGGCGGCGTGGAGAACCGCTCATCATCAAAAACGCGCGCAGATTGATGATGTCGATCTTGCCGATCGCGCGCAAACTTCGCGCGTTGCAGGCGGCTATTTGTTGGGACTAATGTTTGCGCTTTCGAGTCCATGGAACATCGGCTTTTGGCTGGCCGTAGTTGGCAGCCAGCAAACGATTGCGAACGCATCTTCCTATTGGAATTCATTGACGCTCGCCTGCGCGGTTGTCCTGGGCGCGGTGGCGTGGACAATTGTCCTTTGCTTTGCTGTCCGCTCCGGTGCGCGAATTTTTGCGCGACCAGCGTGGCAGGTTTGGACGCAAGTTCTTACTGCGTTCGTCATGCTTTACTTTGCGGTTAAGCTGGCGCGGCAACTTTCCCTGTCATGAGTGAGCGAGAGAAAACACTCACGATTAATGAGATTTATCACTCGATCCAAGGTGAGAGCACCTGGGCAGGGCGGCCGTGTGTCTTTGTGCGGCTAACCTTCTGCGATCTACGCTGCAATTATTGCGATACGGAATACGCGTTTTACGAAGGCAAGAAGCAAACACTGAAGGAAATTGTCGATCTTGTAAAAAGCTTTCGCTGTCCGCTGGTCGAGATCACGGGGGGCGAGCCGCTTTTGCAAAAGAATGTGCTGCCGTTGATGGCCATGCTAGCCGACGCTGGGCACACCGTTTTACTGGAAACGAGCGGCGCGCACGACATTTCGCCGGTCGATCCGCGCGTGCATCGAATCATGGATTTGAAAACGCCGGGCAGCGGCGAGGTTGAAAAAAATCTTTGGTCGAACATCGATTATCTGACCGAGCGCGATGAGGTGAAGTTCGTGATGGGTTCGCGCGAGGATTACGAATGGTCGCGCGAAAAGGTTGAGCGCTTCAGTTTATCGAAACGTTGTCATGCCGTTTTGTTTTCACCGATCTTTGGCCGGATCGATCCACGCGAAATCGTGGAATGGATTTTAGCGGATCGTCTCGACGTCCGGTTTCAACTCCAGATGCACAAGTTCATCTGGACGCCGACGCAGCGCGGAGTCTAATAGGCGATCAGTAGTCGCGGACGTAGGGATACTTAGATTCGTTGCCGAGCTCGGGCGGAAACTCCGAGTAGCCGGCATGAATCCAGGGAATATCGCGCGGCAACATCGGATAATAGCTTTCGCGCCAGGCGGGGAAGGGCCAGGTCAGGATCTCCAGCAATCCAGCTCCGTGTCGCATGGCCGAGCGTCCGAGGCCGCGCACTACACCGTATCCGGCTGCCGCCGCGTTGCCCTCGTCCTTATTGATCTTCGCAATCGTGACTGGGATTTCCGCTGGGGCGAATAAGAAATTGGAGAGCCCTCGGCCTAGTTTGCGGGTCGGTCCGTAATCATTCGATGGCGGATCTTGAATATCGGCAGACGCGCCACCGGCGACACCGGCGGCGATTAGCGCGGCGATGATCAATCTTTTCATAAGCGCCTCTGGATATAAACAGATTATAAACCACTTAATCAACATTTCATTTTCAATTCTCGGCAGCATTCCGCTTCTTGGTCACGACCATTGAAATCGTGATTGTAACCGCCAAAACAAGCACAATGACCAGCAGGGAAATGCCGTTCGGCATAGGGAAAAAATCCGCCACGATCATTTTGATGCCGACAAAGCCAAGGATGAGCGCGAGACCGGTTTTTAGGTAAATGAAGCGATCGATCAACTTCGCGAGGAGAAAATAGAGTGAGCGCAAACCGAGAATGGCGCAGATGTTCGAAGTATACACAATGAAAGCGTCCTGCGTGATCGCGAACACGGCTGGAATTGAATCAACCGCGAAAACCAGATCCATGACGTCGATCACGATGAGGACGAGCGCGAGCGGCGTGAACATCCAGCGGCCGTCGATCTTCGCGGTGAAGTTCTCGCCATGGAAATCGTGAGTGACGCGGATTGATCTCCGGCACAACCGCATCACGAAACTTTTTTCAAAATCACGATCGCCCCTCTCAAAAAACATGCGGATGGCGGTGATCAACAGAAAGGCGCCGAACAAATAGAGAATGAAATGAAAACGCGCGACCAGCGCGACGCCGAGCCAGATCATTATCCCGCGCATGACGAGGGCGCCGAGAATACCCCACACCAGCACGCGGTGTTGTGCAATGGAGGGGACACGGAAGTAAGTAAAGATAAGAACAAAAACAAAAATGTTATCGACGCTGAGCGAGTATTCGATGAGATAGCCGGTCAGAAAATCCAGCCCCTGTTCGGGGCCTCGCAGTTTCCAGACGAGTAGATTGAAGAGGAGCGAAAGAACAATCCAGATCACGCTGCGATGTGCCGCGGCGCGCATGCTTAAGGCGCGATCGCGTCGCTTGAACTGGGCAAGATCGACAACCACCGCGATGAAGACGCCAATGTGAAAGGCGATCCAAAACCAGATATTCGTCGGCACCGCCGCACGTTTTCATGTGCTTGCGCTTCGGGCAATCGTAAACCGCCACATCGCTTAGTTTTCCCTCGCGAAGTCGACTGTTCCTCGTAACTTGTCCGCGTCTTAGAATGGATGCGGAACTGCAGAAACTGGTTGAATCAGGCAAGCTGACTTCGAAAGCGGCTGAACAGCTCGCACAGTTGAAACCAGGTGCGTTTTGTACGCACAAGAGCTGGGGTTTTGGACGAGTGGCGGAATGGAACCTCCTGCTCAATCAGATCGTGATCGACTTCACGGGCAAGAAGGCGCACCCGATGCAACTGCAATATGCGGCCGATAATCTCACCCCGCTTTCAGCCGATCATTTTCTAGCGCGCAAAGCGAGTGATCTCGTTTCGATCAAAAAGCTCGTCAAAGAAGATCCGGCGGCGCTGATGCGAAACATTCTCGAAAGTCTCGGCGGAAGAGCTACCGCGCAGCAGATTAGCGAGTGGTTGATCGGCGATGTCTTTAACGACGCAGAATGGAAACGCTGGTGGGGATCGACCCAGAAACTCCTAAAAAAAGAAGGTTACTTCGCGATTCCAACAAAAAAAACAGACCCGGTGCAGCTACGGGGCGAGAAGGTTTCACACGCGGACGAGCTGATCACGTTTTTCAAGCAGGCGCGCCAACCTAAGGAGCAGGTCGCCGCGCTCGAGCAAATCATCAAGTTTCATCACGAGTTTAAGGAACCGGAGAGGCAATTGCAGCCTATTGTCACGGCAAGTGAACAGACCGCCGTCCGCAATCAGAAGATCCATCCGGAGTTCACGTTTGAATTGGTGCTGGGTCGTGATGAGCTGCTCGAGCGTATTCCGCAACTTAAACCCACCAATCTATCTCTTACTCTCGCAAAATTGATTTCGGATGAGGAGTCGCGGTGGATGTCGATCTTGCCGAAGTTGCCGGCGGCGAAGGAAAAAAGAGTTCTGCAAGCGCTGCCGGCGGTGCTGGGGGCGCGCTGGACGGAGCGCGTCCTGCAGTTGATGCGAGGAAGTCATAGCCGGCTAGTCGCGCAAATTGCCCGGGTTCTATCCGAAACAGGACAGCAGGCGGAACTGCGCTTTAGTCTGGAGAAGGCTATCCGCGAGCATTCGGTGACGAGCGAGATGCTTGTATGGCTGTGTAATGAGCGGGAAAAGTGGCCCGATTTAATCACGTCCGAGCTGCTGAACGCGATTTTATCCGCAGTCGAACGCGATCAACACCGTGCTCCGAGCCGCGGCAGTAAGTTGCAGCGCCTACTCGTGGAAGATCGACAATTGATTGGTGACATTTTCGCCGGTGCCGAGATCGGCGTGGCGCGCGACGCGGTCCGGCGACTCATGCTCACTCCTTTGTTCGACCAACTAACGAAGCGTTCGTTGCTCGCGCGCGTCGTCAAACTTTATCCCGAACTCGAGAACATGATCACAGGAGAACAGCCGGAAGAAAAGAGCGCGGCTTTGATTGTCTCCTGGAGCAGCCTCGAAAGACGCAAGGTCGAATACGAAGAGCTCGTCAAAAAGAAAATTCCCGAGAACACCAAGGAAATCGCAGTTGCGCGTTCTTACGGCGATATGCGCGAAAATTTTGAATTCAAAGCGGCGAAGCAAATGCAAGCGGTGTTGATGCGTCGCAAAACCGAGCTCGAGCAAGCACTGCACAATGCGCGTGGCACCGCGTTCGAAAGTCCAGACATGTCGCGTGTTTCCATTGGCACAATCGTGACATTGCGCGACGCGGACTCGAAAAAAGAAGAGATCTATACAATCCTCGGCGCGTGGGACGGTGAGCCGGAGCGCAACATTATTTCATACCAAACCGCCACGGGACAGGCGCTGTTAGGTCACAAGCTCGGTGAAGTTGTGACGATAAAAACCGACGAAGGCGAGCGAAGTTTCGCCATTATCTCGATTGAAGCCGCGCCACGCGACGAGACGCCGCCCGATCCGGCCCTCACCGAAACCGCACTCGCAGAAGTTGCCGCCAAATAAGCAAGGCGATCGACGCCGCGAGCGCCTCTACAGCAATTGCACTTGCAATTGGATTTGTCGCGCACGGATAATCGCATCGGCCTTATGAATACTCGAATCAATCATCTCGCCGTTTGGATTCTGGTCGTGGTCCATCAGCTGATCGGTTTCGGCTGGTACGCGATCTTTGGCAACATCTGGTTAAATCTTCACGCGAAGACAATGACCGATATCGAAAATCCGCATGACTTCGCTCCGTATTTGATGGCGATCGTTGCGTCCATTATCGTGAACTACGCGCTGGCATGGTTAATCGGCCGAATGAATGCTCACAGCGCTGGTTGCGGGTTTGCTATCGCGTTTAACTGCTGGTTCGCGTTCTTGTTCGCCGAATACGCCACTATTTCTCTGTTTTCTGCTTTCGGAACAAACCCTTGGCCTTTGATCTTAATTAACATGGGCCGGCCGCTAATCGCGTTTTCAATCAGCGGCTTGGTTCTCGGCGCCTGGCGCCGAGGCGAACGTCCGACGGCTTCGTAACGGACCGCGGTTAAGTTGCGATTGACTCCGAATTACCGACTTGGAGTGGGACGCGGCGTCGGCCGGGGTTCTGCTTTTTTCGCGTCCTCCTCCTCGTAATTCACCGACACGGTTTCACCCACTTTCACCTGGCCGGTGACTTTTGTGTTAGCCCCCCGCTTGATCATCCAAATCTCATCTCCCTTTTGCACCGTGAGATAGTCGGATGAAAATTCCATTACCGTCCCGGTTATTTCACGGGTGCGAGCAAATGACACGCTGCTGAGAAGAAGGCTTGTTGTCGCAACTATCGTGAGAAGCGTTTTCATATCGCATTAAACCCGTCCGCGCTTTCAACGCAAGATTTTGGTCGTGAAAATATTCCGGCGAAGGAAAAGTTTCTACTCAGGCTTATATTGAACGCAGCTCGAGGAGCCACGGCGTGACGATGCCGATCTTGCCGACAAGTGGACTGGACAATCGAGTTCGGCGTCGCGCAGAATGTTTCGATTTATGAATGATCCCATCCTTGTCGCGCAATCAGACCAGCCGATTTATCTCCTGCCGAAAATGGCGAATCGCCATGGCTTGATCGCGGGCGCGACCGGCACAGGAAAAACTGTGACGTTACAAACACTCGCGGAGAATTTCAGCGCACGAGGAGTGCCAGTGTTCATGGCTGATGTGAAAGGCGATCTCGCAGGATTGAGTCAAGCCGGTGGAACCAATCCGAAGATCCTCGAACGCGCGAAAGAACTTAAAATTGCGGATTTCAAAGGGGAAGCGACGCCGGTCGTTTTCTGGGACGTGTTCGGAGAGAATGGACATCCGGTCCGCGCGACCGTTTCTGAAATGGGACCGCTTTTGCTCGGGCGGCTGCTTGAGTTGAATGATACGCAGGAGGGCGTGCTCAACATGGTCTTTCAGATTGCCGACGAGGGCGGGTTGCTCCTCCTCGATCTAAAGGATCTGCGATCCATGCTTCAATATGTGGCGGACAATGCGGACCAATTTAAGACCAAGTACGGCAACGTCTCGTCCGCCAGTGCCGGTGCGATTCAGCGAAATTTGCTCGCACTCGAATCGCAAGGCGCGGACAAGTTTTTTGGCGAGCCCGCGCTCAACCTCGATGATCTAATTCAAACTCAAGGCGGCAAAGGCGTGATCAACATTCTTGCCGCTGACAAGTTGATGCAACAATCGCCCAAGGTTTACGCAACGTTCCTGCTTTGGTTGCTTTCGGAGTTATTCGAGCAGCTTCCCGAAATTGGCGATCCAGAAAAGCCGAAACTGGTTTTCTTTTTTGACGAAGCGCACTTGCTCTTCACCGACATCGCGAAGCCGGTGGAGGAAAAGATCGAGCAAATGGTGCGGCTGATTCGGTCAAAGGGTGTCGGCGTTTATTTTGTCAGCCAGAATCCGCTCGACATACCGGACATCGTTTTAGGCCAGCTCGGGAATCGCGTGCAGCACGCGTTGCGCGCGTTCACGCCGCGCGACCAAAAGGCGGTGCAGGCTGCCGCGCAAACTTTTCGGCAGAACCCGAAATTGAAGGTGGAGACGGTGCTCAGTGAGCTCGCTGTGGGCGAAGCGCTCGTCTCGATGTTGGATGAAAACGGCAGCCCGGAAATTGTCGAGCGCGCCAAAATTGTTCCGCCGCGCAGTCAGGTTGGCGCGATTACGCCGGAGCAACGGAAACAAATTATTAGTTCATCCATCGTCGCCGGTCATTATGAAAAAATCGTGGATCGAGAATCGGCCTATGAAAAGTTACAGGCGCGAGCGGGCGGAAAAGTGCAAGCGGCCGGCGCCCCAGCGGCAATAACTGACGCTCCTATTCCGGAAGGTGCCAAGCCTTCAGTGCTTTCCTCGGCTTTGGGAACAGCGGCCTCGGTCTTTCAACCAACCGTCGGACCGCGCGGCGCAATTCACGATTCACTCGCTACATCGATGGCGAAGAGCGCGATGCGCGCGGCCAGCAGTTCGATCGGCCGGCAAGTCGTGCGCGGAATTCTGGGAGGAATTCTCGGCGGCAGCGGGCGCCATTGATCGACGCCCGCGCACCGCGAGATAAGATCGACAACTATTTTTTCGGCGAAGCAGCCGGACTCGCAGCCGCGTCTTTCTTCGCGCCTTTGTCCGCTTTAGCGGCTTTGGCCTCAATGTTCGTGGCGCTCATCGTGTAGTGAACGGTCACTTTGTCGCCGACTTTCATCTCGCCGCCCGCTTTCGTGTTCGAGTCGCGCGCGATTTCCCAGCGGTCTTTTCCTTTCTGGACGGCGATCATGCTGTCATTCACTTCCAAGATCGGTCCAGTAACTTGATAATCTTTGACACTACCAGCGAACGCTACACTGCCCAGAGCGAGGCTGGCTGCCGCTAACAAACTGAGTGCTGTGGTTTTCATAGTGATCGATTAGACCCGTTCTTACCCGTTCTATTCAAGCGGGTTTTTGGACAGGATTTGGCCGATTATACGCCAGTCCGCTCCGCCAGTCGGAGCGACTCGTCCCGTGGCGAGCTCGCACCGAGAGCCCTCCTGAACGAAACAATCCTGTGAAATCCTGTCGTCTGTTATTCCTTGGGCGGCTCGGGCATCGTGCGCACGCCCACCCGCGCAAGATATTCGTCCGCTTGGAGAAGGTCGCTGCCAGCGCGTTCAACGATTTTCAGTAGATTATCCATCGACGAAACTTCCTCGAGCTGTTCGGTCAGGAACCACTGCAAGAAATTGATTGTGATGTAGTCCTTCTCCACGCGCGCCAGCTCGACCAGCGCATTGATCTGCTTCGTCACCTTCACCTCCTGATCGAGCGAAAGTTTCACCGCGTCTTTTGGGTTCTTAAAATTTGCCTTGGGAGCGTCGATCGACGGAATCACGACGCGCCCGCCCGCGTCCACCACGTATTTGATGAAACGCAGCGCGTGACCTTTCTCTTCCTCCGCTTGCTGGAAAAAATGTTGCGACAATTGCGGGAGCGCCTCCGCTGCGAAATGCGACGCGATCGCGTAATATTGCATCGAAGCGCTAAATTCGTACCCGATCTGTTCGTTGATGGCGTTAATGACTTTTTTGCTCGTGAGCATTGAGAACCTTTCGCTGAATTCCTTTGTCTAGCGCAGTCCTCGTTTGATCACAACTTATAGAGAACAGAAAGAAGAGATATCGCGGAGGCCTTGCGTCCGGCTTATGGTGACCGTATACAAACAAGCGTGAAACACGCGGCGACGCGGGAAAAAGCGGCCTTGCATCCATTCTTACGGTGGGCTGGCAGTAAACGGCAGCTGGTTCCGATCTTGGCCAAGTATTTCGATCAGAAGCGCCATTCCAGGTACATCGAACCATTTGTTGGGTCAGCTTGCCTGTTTTTTTCGGTTCGTCCGGAACGGGCAATTCTTGGAGATATCAATAACGATCTAATAAAAACCTACCGAGAGCTAAAATATCGCGT
>JALYUC010000118.1 GCA_030853965.1 Verrucomicrobiota bacterium
GCTCGGACCCGCGCAAATTTCGCGCGGCGCGCGAACTACTGTTAGTTATGCGCGCAATTTGGAAAGGCAGCATCAGTTTCGGTCTCGTTAACATTCCCATTGCCTTGTATCCGGCGACGAAAAAGGAAGAATTGCGATTTCGGCTTCTGCGAAAAAGCGACCTCAGCCCGGTCAACTACAAGCGTGTCGCGGAGGCGGATGGGAAAGAGGTGCCGTGGGATGAAATCGTAAAAGGTTACGAATACGAGAAAGGAAAATTCATCGTCTTAAAGGACGAGGACTTTGAACGCGTCGATTTGGAAGCGACGCAGACAGTCGATATCCAGGATTTTGTCCAGCTCGATGAAATCGATCCGATGTTTTTCTACAAGCCATACTATCTCGAACCGCAGAAGGGCGGAGACAAGGCCTACGTGCTTTTGCGCGACGCACTGAAGGAGAGCGACAAAGTCGGCATCGCCAAGGTGGTGATCAAGACGCGACAATATCTCGCCGGCGTCAAAGCCGAGGACAGTGTCCTTATTCTCGAGCTGATGCATTTTGCCGATGAACTGGCCGAGGCGGATAAGCTCCATATTCCCAAAAAACTTGAACCTGGGAAACGCGAGATGGACATGGCCAAGGCGCTGGTCGACAGCATGAGCTCGAAATGGAACCCGGAGAAATATCACGACGAGTATCGCGAAGCGCTCATGGAAGTGATCGAAGAAAAAGTTGAGTCCGGGGGAAAAGAAATTGAGGAAAAACCGAAGGCCAAAAAAGCGCCTACCAAAGTGATCGATCTCGTGGAAGTTTTGCAGCAAAGCCTGGCGCAATCCGGCAAGGCGAAGAAAGGATCGACAAGCAAACGTGCCGCACGTTCAACCCAACGCCACAAAAAGGCAGCCTAAGACAAAGACGCACCGTCGGGACGTTCAATTATCTCTGACAAAGTCCGCTGGACGGCTCGGACGATCATCCCTGGCCAACGGGAACGGAAACAGTTGCGCTTCAGTACGTCCCCGGCCAAATATCTCGACCATGCTCGAGTACGAGCTTTACTTGCCATTGCATCATAACGACGGCCGCCCGATCGATCCGGAGAAGTTAAAAAATCTCAAACGGCGATTAGTTGACGAGTTCGGCGGTCTCACTCATCTCCGTCAGGAACACGAAGGAATTTGGAGAATTGGCGATCACACATTTCGCGACCGCATCGAGATCGTGCGCGTGCTGGCCAGCGATGATGAAGCCGCCCAAAAATATTTTGCGCAGCTTAAAGCCGATTTGACGCGCGAGTGGGGACAACAGGATTTTCTAATCGTCAGCCGACAGGTGACGGCAGTTTGAGATTGCAAAGACCGCGCTTATTCAGCTGTCTGATTAGCTGCCGCGCATTTTTGATGGCGAAACCCTGGCGGTCGTTGTTGAAGTAAATCCAAGCTTCGCGCGTCCCACTCTTGTCGATCTGATCCACCCAGACGGATAACTCCTCATCGCTGTAATCGTGCCGATACCAACGTGCTCGCCCATGAAACCGGACGTAGATCACATCCGACGTTTTGATCAATTCGTCTGACAACCGCGGGCCGCTAATCGAGCAGAAAATCAGGTTGCGTTTTTCAAACGCGCGATAAACGGATTTGCGCCACCAGCTTTTGTGGCGGAACTCGACCGCGTTGCGAAATTTCGGATCCAATTGCGTGACGATGCTGCGCAATCGGGCCGAAGTGTATTTGTAGCTCGGCGGAAACTGAAAGAGAAAGCAGCCGAGTTTTTTACCGAGAATATTCTCGATCCTGTAGAACTTTTCGATTAATCGGCGCGTTCGGCGCAGCCGTTTCTCGTGAGTGATGAGACTGTTTACCTTAACTGAGTAACGAAAATTCTCTGGTGCGTTGCGTCGCCATGTTTTTACGGTCGAATCTTTCGGCCAGGAATAGAACGGCGCGTTCAGCTCCACCGTATCGAAGTTCGCCGAATAATGCTTGAACCACGTGTCGGTGCGTTTTGTGTCCGGGTAAAAAATGCCGCGCCAATGCCAGTAAAACCAACCGGAACAACCGACATGAATTTCCATCAATAGATAATCGCTCGGCGCCGTGCAAACGGGTGCGATTGGCTTGACAGCAAAGATCGACCTCATCAGCCTTGCCGCCATGAACTCTCTCAATCGTTTCGCGGATCCGTTTTATTGCATCATGCGTTTCGTAGTCGGTTTGATGTTCGCCTGTCACGGTCTCGATAAGATCTTCGGCACCTTCGCTGGCAAAGTCGAAGCGCTTCCGCCGTTGATGGTGGTCGGCGGCTGGACGGAGATCATCTGCGGGTTTCTCGTCGCGCTCGGATTGCTAACTCGCGTCGCGGCATTTGTTGCATCCGGTGAAATGGCCGTCGCGTTCTTTATGATGCACGCGAAGACTTCATATATTCCCTATGTAAACAAGGGTGAATTGGCGGCCGTCTATTGCTTCGTTTTCTTCTACATCTTCCTGCGTGGTCCCGGCGCCTGGAGCATCGATGGACTAATCGCCCGAGGGAAGGCGGCCAGTGCGACTGCAACGGCTTAGCGTCCGTAACTAAGATCGACATCTTCATTCCAATGAAGGGCATTATCTTTGCTGCAGCGATTCTCTTGGCCGTCCGATCAATTTCGGCGGAAGAGATAAAAGATTTCGGCAAAGAGCGTTTGAACAGTTCGCCGCGCCACGGCGAGTGGATCGATATCAAGTCGGGCGAGCGCACAATCAAAGCGTTCGTAGTGTATCCGGAGCGGAAAGACAAAGCGCCGGTTGTCCTTGTCATACAGGAAATTTTTGGCCTGACCGATTGGTTGCGGAGTTTGTGTGATGAATTGGCCGAGGCGGGCGTCATCGCTATCGCCCCTGATTTGCTTAGCGGACAAAAGCTGGAAGATGTCGATGCTGCGCGCAAAGCCACCTACGGTTTGCCCAAGGAACAAATTAAAGCCGATCTGAATGCGACAGCGGATTATGCCCTCACGAAAATTCCAGCCTCCAACGGTACGCTGACGGTGTGCGGGTTTTGCTGGGGCGGCGGATGGGCGTTCGGTTACGCCAGCATCAATCCGAAATTGAAAGCAGCTTATTCGTTTTACGGAACCGCCGTTAATGATCCCGCCGATGCGGCAAAGATCCCGTGTCCAGTTTACGGCTTCTATGCGCAGAACGACGAGCGCGTCAACGCGACCATCCCGAAAGCGGAGGAGTTAATGAAGGCCGCCAGCAAAAAATACGAGCCGATAATTTACAAAGGCGCCGGTCACGGCTTCATGCGTTCCGGTGAACCAACCAATCCAGAGGTTCGCGAAGGAGATCGAAAAGCCCGAGAGGAAGCGTGGGCGCGCTGGAGGAAGTTGCTGAAGGAATTGTAGTATCGCTAGGGACAGTGCGCTGCGCTGTCCGCGGACGCCGCAGCGCAGCGTCCCTACAAGATGGCAGCAGAATTGCGTAACCCGGTGTGCGTTTTGTCTCGCCGCATCGCAGTTCAACACAGGCCACTGGATGCCGCCGTTGGAAATAGCTTACAATAGTCCCGTCATGGTCGAGCTACAGCAGGCGGATGAAAGATCAGATGCAGAAGCGGCGCAGAAACACCGCGCTGGTCGACCCTCGCGCCTGGTTTTTGGACTGACAATATTTATCAGCGCATTCTTGTTGTTCCAGGTTCAACTGATCCTCGGTAAATTCCTGTTGCCGTGGTTTGGCGGTACTTCGGCGGTCTGGACCACGTGTTTGTTGTTCTTCCAAGTCCTCCTCTTGGCGGGATATCTTTACTCACACAAGGTTTCGACGTCGTTTGATTTAAGTCGGCAGGGG
>JALYUC010000125.1 GCA_030853965.1 Verrucomicrobiota bacterium
CGGCTGGTCATCGCAGTGCGTGTGCACGGCGGAGAGGTAGGTCGGGAAGGCGGCGACGTGGTGATGATATTGGCGCGCGTAATCGGCGAGCGCGGCCACGCTCAGCTCGCCACGGGTCCAAGCCAGGTAAAAAGGATGGGTGAGAAGATGTTTCGCCGCAATCTGGCGATCGATGGATTCGAGGTGTTTGTTCATATGGATTCTCCGAGTTGGTTGGTTTTAATGGCGCTGGCGCTGAACTGCGAATCCTTTTTTCAAATCTAGCGGCACTCGCTGCGGTGAGCGCCTGTTGTTTTGGGTCGGCGGTTTGGAAAGCGCCGCTCCTTGATCACATCGCGGCGAGAATGTGTTTGATGCCGCGAATTGGAATGACGACCCAGCTCGGGCGATTGTTCAATTCGTAGCCGACTTCGTAGACGGCTTTATCGAGCAGATAGGCCTCGAGCAACACCTGGAGATCGGTTTCGCGTGAAGGAACGAACGAAGCCCCTCTGGTTGTTTTGAGGTAGCTTTGCAAAAACACGCTACTCATCTGGCGATACCAGAGATCGGCCCAGCGCTCGAGGAACGGCACGTCTTCTGCGCGCATGGCCGGTTGCCAGAGCGCGCTGTAAGCGGCGTATTGGAATGAGCGCATCATGCCAGCGACATCACGCAGAGAGGAACGTTTGAGCTTGCGCTCGCTCAAGGCGCGCGCCGGTTCGCCTTCGAAATCGAGAATGACAAAATCTTTTCCGGTGTAGAGAATCTGGCCGAGATGATAATCGCCGTGGATCCGAATTTTAGCGGCGACGGTGCGGCGATCGAGGATGCGTTTTTCCTGGGCGAGAATCTGCTTCTCTGCGGCCAGGACCTGTTTGGCCTCATCGCGGAATGCGTCCGGTAAATCGGGCAACGCTTTCTCGAGAAGAGCAAAGGTACGGCGAAGCAAAGCGCGCATCGATTGATAAACGGAGCGCTGCGCCATCGCGTTGAATGGCTCGGGCGTAAAGGCCCGGTCGTCATCGGTAGAGGCAAGCGCGCGGTGCAACTCCGCCGTGCGTTGCCCCAGTAGCTTTGCTTTCTCTGGATAAATGCCACCAACGAGTTCATCGAGAAGCGCCCCGGGCGGTGATGTTTGATTTTGCAGGTCAGCCTTGCGCTCGAGGACGCGCTCATAATAACGGCCGACGTGATCGAGAGTCATCGTCCAGGCGTCGGCTTCGCTGGTGATGGCGCTCTGCAGCAGACAGACGACCGTCGGCTCAGACTTTGCCCGGCGATATTCAATCGCTCCGCCGAAGGCAGGGACATTCGGAAAATTGGCGCGATCGGTCAGAAACCGCGTGATTTCGACATCCGGATTCACGCCGTCCTCGAGTTTACGATAAAGTTTAAGAAAGAATTTGTTTTCAAAGAGCATGGACGAATTGCTCTGCTCGCCGCTGAGCACCTGTGAACTGGGAATTTTCTTAACGGCATTTTGAGCGAATGCCTGACTGACGCTGCCCACCAGATTTCCGTTTTTGGCGTTGGCATGTTGTTGATCCATCATGAGCCGGAAAAGTTTTTCGCGGAAAACCGCATCCCAAACGGCGTCGAATAAGATCGCTTCCTCAGTCCCATTGAAGCGCGCGATCACCGCATGCGGCGCAGCTTGCGCAATCGCGTGCGCCGCTTTGCCAACCGCGACCTTAACCGGCAGGGCATAGGTTTCGTTTGGGCCATCGAGATAGCTCACCTCGACAAACCAAAATTGCGCAGCATCCGGTTCAGCGGAAATGGCGGGCTGTTCGAGCACACGCATGTGGCGAAGAGTGCGCGCTTTTGCGCCGAACCAGCGACAGCTCCTGATGTAATCGGGAAGGATTTCTCCTTCGATGCGGCCACGTTGACCATCATTGAGCAGTGCCTGCAAATTTGCGGGCGCGTTCAGGGTCGGGACGACTCTCTTTTTCTCCAGCCGCCGTGCCTCGGTTTGTGCTCGAAGCACAAACCAGTAATGCGAGTGCGGCCCGAGGGTAAGGATGTAAGGCGATTTCCTAACGGTAGGAAAAGGATTGCGGCTGAACATCTCGATCGGCACGCAACCGCTAAAGCGCGACAGATTGAGCTCCACCGACTGTGCGAAGCGCGAAAGGTTCACCACCACCATGACGGTTTCGTTCTCGGTCCGACGTAGAAACGCGAGCACCTTGGCGTTGTCGGGAAAAAGAAACTCGAGGGAACCGCGCGAGAAGGCCTTGAAATTCTTGCGCATGGCGATAACGCGCCGCATCCACCAGAGTAAAGACGACAAATTTTTTTGCTGATTTTCGACATTAGTCGCTTCGTAGTGGTATTCGGGATCGATGATGATCGGAAGATGAAGCCGCTGCGGATTTGCCTTAGAGAAGCCAGCGTTGCGGTCCGGGCTCCATTGCATGGGGGTGCGACAACCGTTGCGATCGCCGAGATAAATATTGTCTCCCATTCCAATCTCATCGCCGTAGTAAATGATCGGCGTGCCGGGCATGGAAAAGAGCATGGTGTTTAGCAACTCCATTTTGCGGCGGCTGTTCGCGAGTAATGGCGCGAGACGACGGCGAATACCGAGATTGATGCGAGCGTGTGGATCGTTCGCGTAAACCCGCCACATGTAATCGCGCTCTTCGTCCGTGACCATTTCGAGCGTCAGCTCGTCGTGGTTACGAAGAAACATGGCCCACTGGCAGTTCTCGCCAATCGGCGGCGTTTGATCGAGTATGTCGATGATGGGGAACCGATCCTCCATCTGCAGCGCCATGAACATGCGCGGCATGAGCGGGAAATGGAAACTCATGTGGCACTCATCGCCGTTCCCGAAATATGCGACCGCGTCTTCGGGCCACTGATTGGCTTCCGCGAGCAACATGCGCCCGGGGAATTTTAAGTCCACATGGGCACGCAGTTTTTTCAGATAGGCGTGCGTCTCAGGAAGATTTTCGCAGTTGCTACCCTCGCGTTCGTACAAATACGGAACGGCATCCAGGCGCAGACCGTCCACCCCCAGGTTCAACCAAAAGTCGCAGACTTTTTCGAGCGCGTCGTGCACAGCCAAATTGTCAAAATTGAGATCAGGCTGATGCGAATAGAAGCGGTGCCAATAATACGCTCTCGCGATCGGATCCCACGTCCAATTCGAAGTCTCAAAATCCTTAAAAATAATGCGGGCGTCTGGATACTTGTCCGGCGTATCGCTCCAGACATAAAAGTCGCGCTCAGGCGAACCGGGCAGCGCGCGGCGCGATTTTTGGAACCACGGGTTTTGATCGGATGTGTGATTGATGACCAACTCGGTAATAACTCGCAGTCCGCGGTCGTGAGCCGCCTTCAAAAACGCGCGGAAATCATCCAGGGTCCCGTAATTTGGATTAACGTCGTAGTAATCGGCAATGTCGTAGCCGTCATCGCGCAAGGGCGAAGGATAGAAGGGCAGGAGCCATATCGCCGTAATGCCAAGCTCCTGAAGATAATCGAGCTTCTCGATCAACCCGCGGAAATCGCCAATGCCGTCGCCGTCGCTGTCGTGAAAAGTTTTGACGTGCAGCTCGTAGATGATCGCGTCTTTGTACCAAAGAGGATCTCCCACCGCGTCGCTGGTGTTGACCGGCATGCGGCTAACCTTTGCCGCACAAATCGCGCCCGGCAAGTTGTCGATGTAGATAGGCGGGCTTAGGCGATCAGCGGCATGGCAAGATCGACATCTTATTGCGCGAAGCCACGCATGGTTGTAGCACGACTTGGACGAACCAAGTTATCGTTGGCACGCGCCCGATTATTTTGGTTCCATTGCCATAACGTGGCTGCCAATGCATTGCCACTGACTGCCTCGCAACACCCATGTGTCGGTCCAGCGGAAATTGCGATCGAACTTTTTTCCATCCTTATCGGTGCCGACTTCATGGGAGGAGCCGGTCGCGATGGCGATGTTCGGGCCGAAGTTACGCACGGTAAGTCCGCGATTTTTTACCGAGGTATAAGTATCCTTGTCACTTTTGAATTCCTTTAGCAGACCCGACTTATTCAGAGTCTTGCCCTTCGACGAACAGCCAAGGAAATCTTCCGCGACCCTTGTTTGCGCAAAGGACGGATCGTGGCGCATGATCGAGGCCTCCCATTCATCTTCCAACCGCTTTATGTTTGACTCGGGACTGCCCTTGTCAGCTGTTGTCGACGCCGCGGCTTTTTTTGACGGCGTAGCAGCGGCGGCAGACTCTTTCTTCGCTGCGGTTGGCACCTCTTTCTTTTTAACATCCGGCGAGGTAGCGGTGGACTGTTCCGTGCTTGCAGGCGCTTTTGTCTCAGGGGTTGGCGTCGGAGTTACTTCGACCGTGGCGGAGGCTTTTTCTTCCGGCGCAGGTGCCGGGCTCTCTTCTTGTGCGAAAAGGCATGTAGCGAAGCTCAACGCAGCGATAGCGAGAAGCGATGTGAACGATTTCATTTCAATTTCCTTTCGTAGGTTTTGGATTGAAACGCCGGCTGCGCAAAGGCCTTCTGCCCACTTTTGGCCGCCACCGCGCGCACACCCTGCGCTACGATTCGCGTTGTGAGGGTGAATCCTATTTAGCGGCGTAGCAGGCGGTCAAGGCTTATCACATTTCAGCGTCGCGTTTGCCCGGGCGAAAGCGGTGGACGAAGTTAGCGAACCAGACTAAAGCTCTCGGATGCTCATCCTTGAGGACGCATCAAAGATTGGATTGCGAAACAAAAAACCGCTTGAGTGTGAGCCCGGCCTCATCACATGAGCGAAGGATTGAAAGGCGACATTAGTTCGGACGCTGAAACGGAGGCTCATCCCGGGACGCGGCTTCCCATTAGCGCGTCACCGCTGGAGCCGGGCGCCCCGAGTGACCTCGACCTCATGCGCCGCATCCAGGAAGAAGATTCAGAGGCCCTTTCGGAGCTTTACGATCGTTACAATGGCATACTCAAAGCTCTCATACTGCGAGTAATCCATAATGAGGCCGAGGCAGAAGATCTGCTGCAGGAGATTTTCATGAAAATTTGGAACCAGGCAAAAAATTTCTCCGCCCAAAAGGGAAAGCCCTTGGGCTGGATGGTAACTCTGGCTCGACGTCGCGCGATCGATGGCCTGAGAAAAAAGCAGGCTTACGCCCGGGCCGGAGAACGTCTTCAAGCCGAAACCGAGCAACATCCTGACGCTTGGATGCACAATTCCACGCAAGAGGAAGTCCAATTCAGTGACACGCGCATCCTCGTGCGCGAGGTCATTAATTCGTTGCCTCCACCTCAGCAACAAGCCATCGAACTTGCATTTTTTCGCGGTATGAGTCAGCGCGAAATCGCCGCAGATACGAATACACCGTTAGGGACTGTTAAGACTCGGCTCGAATTAGGGCTGAAAAAGATCTATGACGGCCTGAAGGAGTTGAAAGATGAACTTTGAGGAATTCCAGAACCGGGCGCGCTTGTATGTCATTGGCGCGCTTGAACCTGACGAGCTGGAGGAGTTTGAAGAAGCTCGCAAAAACTTCGGTCAAAAAGGCGAAGATTTTATCTCAGAATGCTACGCTTTGCATGAAGCGTTCGCGCTGAGCTTGCGTCCGGCGAAATCATCCTCCGCGCTAAAGGACCGGCTGATGTCGATGGTGCGCGAACGCGCCAAGGGTTAATCCGAAGCGGTCGCCTGGCAACCGCAGACTTCGCGCAGAATAAATTCCTGCAAAAAACCGTAGAAGTTTACTTGGAACAAACTCAGATCGCGGCGCGAACCGATTGGGGAGCGATAATCGCAAAGCTCTCCGTCCGTGAAGTTATTTTTTGCAGCGATCACCAGACGCGCTTGGTTAAGCGCATTAAGCCACGCATCTGCGTGCTGTGTTGGAATTCGCAAAGTGCAGTTAGCGAGCGTCTTTTCGTTTCCACTCAACTGTTTCAAATCTTGCGCCACGGTTTCGGTGGCAGAGTGAAACAGGCGGCGCAATTCCGGTTCGACGTAAAGTTTCCATTCCTTACAAATCTCTTTCTCGCTCGCGTCAGCCGGTGCGCTAAGTAGCCGTGCTTCCGCTGTCGGTGTTCCGTCAGCGCGCGTGCTCTCGGGAATTTGCCGAAGAAGTTCCGCCAGGAAGGGGTCGAGTTCCGAAATTTCCAGCTCGTCGTTTCGCCGGCAAATCTCCATATCAATCGATTTTTTCAAGCGTGGCCAGGAGGAGATAGCCATGCAATTGCTGAACATAAAGTTCGGCGCGCTCCCGCAGCCCGCTCCACAAAATCGAGCGCCCTTTGTGATGCACTTCCAACATGTGCCTCTCGGCCTTCTCGCGCGGATAGCCGAATACGCGCTGAAACACCATTGTCACGTAAGTCATCAAGTTCACTGGATCGTTATGGACCACAACCTGCCACGGAAGATCGACATCTTCTTTCGAGCGCGCTTCCTTTTCGATAGCTGGTTCATCTATGGTCGTCGGAGGGTCTTTCGTGACAGACGATGATAACTCGCTTTCCGCCACCTGTGCGCTGCCTTGCTGAGGCCGTCGACTCATCCTGAAACGCTAACATACGACGCTTTCAGTTCAAACCAACCGCACCCGCCGCGATGTTTGTAATCCTTTAAGGATCCGCTGTTGAGTTGCTCGCATTGTTCGAGCAGCAGGTTCGCGTTGATCGTCGAAGCCGTGCAAATGCAACAACCCATGCACGACGTACAATTCAAGCTCGTCTACAAGCGAATTTCCGAACTTGCGTGCGTGACGCCGCGCGGTCTCCGCACTAATAAAAATTTCGCCGTGCTCAAACGTGATTACGTCAGTCGGACCCGTTTGCTTAAGGAATTGCCGATGCAATGAAGCCATGCGCCGATCCGAAATCAGCAAGACGCAAATCTCCCGTAATTTGCTTAAAGGGGTCACGCGCTTCCGCCGGATATCGTGACATAAACGCAAAGCTTCCCGGGCCGACGCTCGGAGAGCATCAACATTGACG
>JALYUC010000139.1 GCA_030853965.1 Verrucomicrobiota bacterium
GCACTTTCGTCGATCAAGTTTTGACGATGCGAAACAGTCGATTGCGACACTACTTCAAAGAGTCAGCCAGTACCATTTTCAATAAAGCGTGAGAAATCGGGGTGCGATCCGCGCGAACTGCCTTCGGCGATATTAGATGAAACGGAAATCGCGGCCCGACGCATTTGCGTTAGTTAGACCAAAACTCTCTTCGCTAGGAAAGCCGCTGATGAGTTACGAAGCCAGGCAGTACTAAGATCGACAATCAACTGTAGCCGTTTCGCTCTGCGAAACGCTCCGAGCCGGAGTGGCATACGTCGCCCAGAGGGCGACGGCTACAGGACTGCGCGATGGATCTCTTCGAGTATTTCGCGCAGACCGTAGCGAAATTTCCACGTAGGATAATGCTGCTGGAACTTGCGCACATCGCTGATCCACCAGATGTGATCGCCGATGCGATTGGTCTCTTCGTAACTCCACTTTAGTTTTCGCCCGCTGATTTCCTGGCAGAGCTCGATCGCTTCAAGCATGGAGCAGTTGCTATGACGGCTGCCGCCGATGTTGTAGACCTCGGCGACGCGGGGCGCCTGGACGAATTCCACAAACGCTTCCACCAGATCGAAACTGTGGATGTTGTCGCGCACCTGTTTGCCTTTGTACCCGAAAACGCGATACGGGCGCTCGCTCACCGCGCAGATCATCAGGTAAGACAAAAAGCCGTGCAGTTCCGTGCCGGCATGCGCAGGCCCGGTCAGGCAACCGCCGCGGAACGAAACAGTCGGCATTCCAAAATAGCGCCCATATTCCTGCACCAAAAGATCGGCCGCCGCTTTCGACGCGCCAAAAAGGGAATGCGTCGTGTAATCGATGCTCATCGTCTCGGAAATGCCCGGCTCGTAATCGTGACCGCTCTCAATTTCCCAGCGTTTCTCGAGCTCGCGCAAGGGCAGTCTGTTTGGCGTGTCGCCGTAAACCTTGTTTGTCGATGTAAAAATGAAGGACGCTTCCGGACAAAATTCCCGCGCGGCTTCGAGCAGGTTGAGCGTGCCGTTGGCGTTGACCGTGAAATCGGTTTGCGGATCGCGCGCCGCCCAATCATGCGAGGGTTGAGCAGCGGTGTGCACGATCGCGTCGATCTTTCCTCGATGTTGCTCGAATAACTCGCGCACTTTGGCCGCATCGCGGATGTCGATGTTATGGTGTTCGTAGCTGCGGACGTTCTTCACCAAATCGTCAAGCGTTCGATTGGTGGAAGCTTCCGCGCCGAAAAATTGCGCGCGCATATCGTTATCGATCCCGACGACGCGTGCGCTGTCCCGGGCAAAGCGCTTGACCGTTTCCGAGCCGATTAATCCGGCTGACCCCGTGACAATGATCGTGCGTTTCATCCTCACCTTTCAATTAACCCCGACCCGAGCAGATCGCGCGCGCTGTCTGTCATCCCGAACGAACGTGAGGAACCTCGCCCAGACGCAATTGGTCTCCTGAGGGCGGAGATGATCCAAGCTTCGATTGTGCGATCCCTCGCTCCGCTCGGGATGACAGCGCGAGAGCTGTGATGAATCATTGTCCAATAATCCAGGTAAGATCGCCCCCGGTTGGATTCACGTGTGCGGCCGGATATTGCGAATTCCCTTTAAGCACTTGCTCGATCAACTCCGCGTGTTTACTCGCGTTGACCAGGAAACAAACATTACGCGCATGGTTGATGAGTGGAAACGTAAACGTCAACCTCCAGGCATCGAGTTTCGGAACGAAATTCGCGATCACGCGGCGTGTGGTCTCACCGAGCGCCGACGTTCCCGGAAATAGCGACGCGGTATGGCCATCGTCGCCGAGGCCGAGCAGAATCAGGTCGTGGCGGTAAATTTGTTCGCCACGCTGCGTCGCCAGAACATCGACATGGTCCTGATATTCCTGCGCCGCAATCGCTGGGTCGATTTCGCCGCGCATGCGCATAATTGATTTGTCCGGAACGCGCGCCGGGATAAAAAGGGTCTCGCGTGCCATCCGGTAATTGCTTTCCGGATCCTCCGGCGGAACGCAGCGTTCGTCGCCGAACGTGATCAAGACACGATCCCACGGAAGATCGCGACCTATCTGCGCGATCTCGGAATAAATCGGACGCGGCGTGTTTCCGCCGGAGAGAGCGAGCCGGAATTCGTTGCGTTCAGCCAGCGCGTTGCGTGCAAGATCGACAATAAAATTTGCGGCGTCCGCCACGAACTTGTTGGTGCGAACGATTTCGCGGCTCATGCGTATCAATGTGGGAGCGGCCTTAGCGCCGCGAATTTTCCCCGAGTCGGGGCACCGAGGCCCCTCCCACATTTGTCAGATTGCACACTGCGATTGACCACGTTTCTCGAGATAGCGCTGGTGATATTCTTCGGCGCGCCAAAATTTCTGAGCCGGCTCAATCTGGGTCACGACCGGCCGTGGAAATCTTCCGCTTTTGTCGATCTTATCTTTCGCCGCCCGCGCCGCTGCCTGCTGTTCGGGCGAATGATAAAAAACCACGGATCGATATTGCGTCCCGACGTCCGGACCCTGTCGATTCAAAGTGGTGGGGTTGTGATTCGACCAGA
>JALYUC010000152.1 GCA_030853965.1 Verrucomicrobiota bacterium
CGCGACGAGCCGCATGCCGATATCAACCGCTATCGGCGTTTCCACGTCATTCTGGGCGATTCGAACATGAGCGAATGGGCGACCGCCATGAAAATTGGAACGACGTTGCTCGTGCTCGATCTGATCGAGCGGGGCGAAGCCCCGCAGCTGGAAATCGCGCAAGCAGTCGACGCCAACAAATCAATCAGTCGTGATCAAAATTACGACTGGATCATCGAGCTGCGAGACGGCCGCAAAATTTCCGCGATCGATGTGCAGCGAATTTACCTCAAGGCCGCCGCCAGGATCGACACCGACGCAAACGAAGATCGACAATGGGTTTTGCGCGAGTGGGAAAACGTTCTTAACGATCTCGAGCATAACGTGAACTTGACGCGTGACCGCGTTGATTGGGTCGCGAAGAAATTTCTTCTAAATGAGTTGCAACAGGAAGAGAAACTTCCCTGGAGCGATCCATGGCTGCAATCAATCGATCTCGAATACCACAATGTCGATCTTGAGCGCGGTTTGTACTACGAGTTGGTGCGGCAGGGCTCGATGCGGCGCGTCGTGAACGAAGACGAAATAAAGACGGCGATCTTCAATCCGCCAGAAACGACGCGCGCATTTTTCCGCGGGCGCTCCGTTGCGCGTTTTAATGACGTCATCTCGTCGATTCAGTGGGACGAAATCGTTTTCGCCAATGGATCGTCGTCACATCGCGTCTCGTTACCTGAAGCATCGCTGGATGCACGTCTCGAAGCGCTTAATTATGCCGCGCGCAACGGGAAGGATTTCGGCGAGTTCATGAGGGCCGTCACCGACATCGGCTGAATTCTGTAGAGGCAGCCGTGTCGGCTGCAATCAAGCGGGCGACACCCCCGCCACCACAGTTTCATCACGACCAGGTAATCAAGCGCAGCTCATGTATTTGCATGAGATGCGGATGCGTCGGCACGACGCGGACGCTAAAGCCGTAGGCGCCGCTTTCGGAGGCGGGCACCGATCCCTGATAAATGTAACTGCCGTCGCCGTTCCGGCTGTTTTCATTCAAAATTGTGACTGCCGGATTTTTGATGCCACCGTTCTCTGATTCTCCATGGTAGGCTTCTACCCGCACATGCTTTGGATCAACCCCGCCGAGATGCACACGCGCGTGGACTTGAAGTGATTCGCCAACTGGAATGTTTTGTCGATCTTGGTTGCCGACTTGCACGTCGTAGATCCGCACTTGCGACCAATCCTGACGCATCTTCGATTTCCACCGACTCAACTCGGTCGCAGCCTGACAGCCCTCCCGCGAAAATCCTTCGTGCGAGTGGGCAGCCGGGATGTAAAGGCGCTCCGCATATTCTTTCACCATCCGGTGGGTGTTGAAGACCGGTGTGACGCTGCGGATCGATTCGCGCATCAACTGCAACCAGGCCAACGGCAACTTTCCGTCCGGCTTCGCGTAATAGAGCGGGATAATTTGATTCTCCAGCAATTGATAGAGACTGGCCGAATCCACTTCGTTTTGAAATTCAACTGTGCCGTTGCGGATTTCGGAACCGATCGCCCAACCATTGTTGCCGTTGTGACCCTCGCACCACCATCCATCAAGCACGCTCAAGTTTAGGCCCCCGTTCGGAGCTAACTTCATCCCGCTCGTGCCGCTGGCTTCGAGTGGCCGGAGTGGATGATTGAGCCAAAGATCGACACCCTGGACGAGACGCCGCGCGATATAGCTATCGTAGTCTTCAACGAAAACGACACGGTTCTCAATTCCCGCTTCCCGGCTAAATTCGTAGACTTCTTTAATTAGCGCCTTGCCACCTTCATCACGCGGATGCGCTTTACCCGCGAAAATGAATTGCACCGGTCGCGTAGTGTCATTGAGCAACTTTTTCAGGCGCTCCTTATCTTTGAACAAAAGTGCGCCCCGCTTGTAGGTGGCAAAACGCCGCGCAAATCCAATTGTCAAAATTTCCGGATCGAGAATGCGATTGACATTGCGAATCGATTGCGGCGATTCACCGACGCGTTCGCGTTGCACGCGCACCCGCTCTCGCACGAATTCCACGAGGCGAAGTTTGAGTTTTTGGTGCGTGTCCCAAAGTTGGGCATCGGGGATGTCCATGACACGCCGCCAAAAATCTTCTTCGGTGAGGTGCTCCTCCCATTCGCCAAGATATTTGCGGTAAAGCGCGGAAAACTCCGGCGCCATCCAGGTTTTTGTGTGTACTCCATTGGTGATGCTGGTGATCGGCACCTCATGCACTGGCACCCCCGTCCAAACGTCTTTCCACAACGCTTGACTGACTTCGCCGTGTAACTTGCTCACGCCATTCGCCTGGCGGCTTAGCCGCAACGCCAGAACCGTCATACTGAAAGGATCACTCGTATTGACCCGCGTTTGTCCGAAGGAGAAGAACTCATCGAACGGTATCTGTAGCGCCCTGGCGAATTCTCCGAAATATTTGCGCATCATCTCGCGCGGGAAAGCGTCGTTTCCGGCGGGCACGGGCGTGTGCGTGGAAAAAATATTTGCCGCCGCGACCACTTGCAGCGCGGAATAAAAATCGAGCTTTTTATCGACGACGTTCAGCCGAATGCGTTCCAGTGCGAGAAAGGCCGAGTGGCCTTCGTTCATATGAAATACTTCCGCTTCGAGGCCGAGCGCGCTCAACGCTTTTACGCCGCCGATGCCGAGCATGATTTCCTGGCGCATCCGCATTTCCAGATCGCCGCCGTAGAGCTCGGCCGTTATCAATCGATCTTCGGCACTATTCTCCGGCGTGTCGGTATCGAGCAGATAAAGATTTACGCGGCCGACATGCAGTGCCCAAATTTTCGCAAACACCTCTCGATCCAAAATGCGCACCGAGACGAGGAGGTTCTTGCCGTCGGGTCGCACCTCCTGAATCGGCAAGTGGTGGAAGTTTTGGTTTAAGTTGACCGCGTGTTGGACGCCGTCTTTGTCGATTTCCTGCCTGAAGTAACCGTGCCGATAAAGCAATCCAATCGCGACGAAGTTTAGATCGAGATCGCTGGCCGATTTGCAATGGTCACCGGCAAGGATTCCGAGTCCGCCAGAATAATTCGGAATTGATTCGTGAAAGCCGAATTCGGCGGAGAAATATGCAATTGGTTTTTTGATCGCGCTGCCCGCACCTGTTTTCCCATAGGTGTCTTTGCGCGCGAGATATTTTTTGAACGCATCGTAGACTTCCTTCAGTTCGCGCAGAAAAATCTTGTCCTGGGAAAGTTCCTCGAGTCGCGCCTGACGCGAGAGTTGAAGCATGCGCACAGGGTTGTGGTTGGTGCGGTTCCAAAGATCAGGATCGAGATGCCGAAAGAGGCGTCGCGCCGAAGGCTCCCACGTCCACCACAGATTGAAACCCATCTCCCGCAACGGCTCGAGCGCCGCCGGCAGGATTGGCGTCACATTATATGTTTGATAGGTCGGCATTCGGACAAAGAGGAATTTGAGCGGGAGTTAAGTCGGAAAAGTCAACGCCGCAAGTTTCACGACTGAACGCGCTGCATAACATGGGCCAATCTCGGCGTTAGATCGACATCTTGCTTTTCGGCGCGATCGCCAGTCCGACTGCGAACCCGGTGAACAATCCGCACAAGTGCGCGGCCATGCTTACCTGTGGTGTCGACAGATCAAAGACGATCTGAATCACGACGATCATTGCGACATTGCGCAATCGTTGTTTGGCAAGCGGCACATAACGATGCCGAAGCAAAAATCCTGCCCACGCACCGACGATCCCCATAACACAACCGGAAGCGCCGACCAATCGCGCGGGATGAATTACACCGACCAAAGTTAACATGACGACACCCGCGCTCGATCCAATGCCGGCGATCAAATAACAGGCGCAAAATCGGACTGCGCCGATCGCTCGCTCTAGGGGAGGGCCAAGCACGTAGAGCGCGAAAAGATTGAAGAGAAGATGAACGACGTCGTAATGCAGAAAGAGCGCAGTAAAAAGGCGCCAATATTCGCCATTTACAGTAACGGCGTACGGTTCGAGAGCGCCGAGCCGGTGCAGCGCCATTGGTTCAGTCCAAGCGCCGCGCGACACTTCGAACAAAAACGCCACGACGTTGAGAGAAATTATTACAAGAACCGCGGGTGCACTTCGAAGCCGACGATGTCGATCTTGCGCCATTTCGTGCGGTTGAAAGTGAGGCATGGGCGAGACGCCGGCGCTTTGCCTGGACTCAAGAGTGCGAAACAATTGCACCTGCTCACGCAACTGGGAGCTCGGGTGCAGAAGCTGAAGCGCTTCTGCGAGCTTCCTAGCCGACTCGTAGCGCTGAAGTGCGGCAAGCTCGGCCACGCGGCGCAATCCGATCGCCGGCAGAAATAAAAGGGCAAGCCACGCGCCACCGCCGATATATCCAGCTTGCTTGCGAAAAAAGATCCAGGCAATTCCTGTGATAACGAGAACGACGAACGCGGCTAAGCGCCAACCACGGTAAGGTCCGCCCGGCCGCCAGGCGCGTGCTAAGACCGCGAGCGGCGAGACCACGGCGATAAAGAGGAAAATGTGGTTTAGTTCCACGGCGTGAGGACAACGTTAAAACGTTACAAGAGTTACTATGTTACAACGGGTTCAACTCTTTCTTTTGTAACTCTTGTAACCTTGTAACATTCTCAACGTTCAACTTACGATCGACCATGCGAATCTCAGTCACTTATTATCTCGACGTCATTTCATCCTGGTGTTTCTGGGCTGAGCCGGCGTGGGCGGATCTCAAGAAACGCTACAAGGATAAAGTCGAATTCCAGTGGAAGATCGCACTAATGGACGAGTCCGGCCTGCCCACGTCACCTGAGCAGCACGAATGGTTTTACCGGCGCAGCGGAACGATTATGCGTTCTCCGTTCTTGCTGAGGAGTGATTGGTGTGACCATAACCTGGCAGAATATCTCGCGCCGAATTGCGTAGCGGAGGGCGCCAGGGATCTCGGAATCACGGACGACCGTGTGCGCCTCGCGATCTCGTATGCGGGATTGCGGGACGGCAAACGATTTGGCGACTGGGAAGTAGCAACCGAAATCGCCGCCAAGGCCGGCGGCCTGGAGAAAAAGGAATTGTTCGAACGCGCGCGTTCCCCCGAGATTGAGAAACGGGTTCGCGCCGACACTGCTAATTTTCATCGCCTGCAAGTGACGCAACGACCGACGTTCGTGGTTGACACTGAAATTGGCGATCGCGCGGTTTTTTCAGGGGTAGCCAGAGTGGCCCCAATCGCAACGACGCTTGATTCCATGCTCGACGACGCGGAGGCCTACACTTCGTTTGCCGCCCACTTCGGCGCGCCTCCTGCTTGATTTAAGGGCTAAGATCGACAATAGTTTTCAATCGAATTGATCTTGCCAGCGACAAAATGTTGCTTACAACTTCCCCTCGGCTCGCGAAGTGCGGGCCGGTTGTCACGGTCATCGCAGCTGTGGCAATGAAGAGTGTTTCGGAAACACCCCGGTGCAG
>JALYUC010000159.1 GCA_030853965.1 Verrucomicrobiota bacterium
AACGCCATCACGCCCTGGAAAAAGAAATCAGTCCAGCGGCTCACATGCCAGGGCATTTCATCGCGCATGGCGTAGGCAGCGGTGAACATGATCGGCGCGGTTTCGCCTGCCACGCGGGCGATGCCGAGAATAGATGAGGTTAAAATTCCGGGAAGCGCGTATGGCAACACGTTTTTGCGAATCGTTTGCCACTTGGTCGCGCCAAGCGCGAGCGAGCCTTCGCGCAAACCTTGCGGCACGGCCCGCAGCGATTCTTCGCTGGCGGTAATGATGGATGGAAGAATCATCAATCCGAGCGTGAACCACCCCGCCAACAACGAAACATTCCAGCCAAAGAAAATGACAAAGAGGCCAAAGCCGAAAAGTCCGAACACAATCGAAGGAACGCCGGCCAGATTCAGAATCGCGACGCGGACCAGTCGAATAAACGGCCCGTTGCGGCTGTATTCGCTGAGATAAATCGCGCTACTGATTCCGATGAACAGCGCCAGGGTCATGGAGCCGACCACGAGCAGAGCGGTGCCGACGATGCACGGCCAGATGCCGCCGGCAGAGTACGAGATAGTCGTTACATCGACATCTTCATTGTGAGTTGTTTTCCATTCACGAAACTCATGGTCGCTCAGCTCCATTTTCTTTCCGTTATAATCGAAAACGTAGAGCGTCTGCGGCGACGCAGTCAGGAATTTCACATTGATGAACGGCGCCTCGGCGCGGAACACGGTGCGGCCGCCCTTGATCGCGATGTCGAGGAAAACATAGGTGGCACACGCAAGGATGAAATAAGTGGCCAGCCGGAAACTCCAGAAAGCCATGCGCTCGATTGCCCGAACGCGTTTTTTATTTGAAGGGACGGCGTTCATTTCAACCGATGCTCATCCGGTAACGGCTGACAATTTTTTGCGCGAGATAATTGATGCCAAGGGTAAGCACGAAGAGCACAAGGCCGACCATGAAGAGGGCGCGATAATGAATGCTGCCCCGCACCACCTCCCCCATTTCCTGCGCGACGATTCCAGTCATGGTGTGGACCGGTTGAAAAAATGCGCCCAGCCCATCGGTGAAGTCGGGAACGGCGATGCGATTCCCCGCGCACAGCAATACAACCATGGTCTCACCGATGACACGGCCAAGCCCGAGCAAGATCGCGGAGATGATTCCGGAAAGCGATGCCGGCACGAGAACGCGCGCAATCGTTTGCAGACGATTGGCGCCCAGCGCGTAAGAAGCTTCTTTGAATCCGCGCGGAACATTGCGCAGCGCATCTTCGGCGAGAGTGAAAATCGTCGGCACGGCCATGAGGGCGAGCAAAGATCCCGCCGTAAAAACATTGAGCCGTTCGCTGATAGGAAAGAACGGTACCCATTGCATGATCGACAATCGCGACAACGCCCGCACCGCTTCGCCTACAACGGCAATTCCAAAAAAACCGAGCACGACGGACGGGATTGCGGAAATGAATTCGATGTAAGGTTTGATCAGCCGAGTCTCGCTCCGATGCGCCACTTCGCTCACGTAAATCGCCGATGCCACACCGAGCGGCACCGCGAGAACCAGCGCGACCACCGCGACCATGATCGACCCGACGAGCAACGGAATGATGCCGTACCAATCCTGCCAGAAGCTGGCTGTGACCCAATCCGGACCGAAAAGAAATGACGTGACGGCGCGATACGCCGGGACCGGTTTGTGCGGATCCCATTCGCGAAGTTGCTGGGTGGCCGCGGGAAGCTGCGCGAGATATTCGCGCGTCTTGCCTTTCCAGTTTTTAAATGATTGCCGCGCTTTTGCGCTCATAAACTGCGGTGGTGCGGCGAGGAGATTGTCGATCTTCGCTTTGAGTGTCGCGGCGCTTTGCTCGAATTTGTCGGTCGCCGAACGAAGCGCGACCATGCCTTGCGCCTGGTCGACCGCCGGCACGGGCGCCTGATTATCGTCTGCATCCACTTCCGAGTCGCTATGCGTTCCGGTGAGCGAATCGCGCAAGGCGAGCGCTTGATCGTTTGTGTCCGAAACAAGACCGTTCAACTCTTCGCCGGCATCACTAAAAGCGGCGGCGAATTGATCGAAGGCGGGCAAAACGTTCTCATCCGCGTGCGCGCGGACTTCATGTAACCGGATATCGCTTAACTTTCGAGAAAGCGCGGCGTGTTGCTCGGCCTGGCCGCGGATGATGTCGACGAACTCAAGCCCAGCGCGGCGATAAAGGCGCATGTTCTTAAGATTCTGTCCAAAAAAACCGAAGCCTTCGCGGAACAGAAAGATCGTGATCAGCGCGAGCACAACGATCGCCACGAGCGCGTTGCTGGCGAAGAAACCTTTGATCACTCGCTCCGATGTGATCCGCGCTTGTCGCGTCGCCGCAGTTCCGATTGCCGCCGGCGATCTCGCCGCGAGAGACTCCATAAACTCGACGATGCGAAGAGCACATCGCGCGGGCAAACCAATTAATGTTACGTTTCTGTGACGTGCGGATTCGCCACCGATTTTGGAGGGACGACCTCCGTGTCGTCCTTTTCCATGGACGGGACAGAGCCCATCCGTCCAGGAAGAATTACGCGGATGGTCGTTCCACGACCGGGTTCGCTTTCCGCCTCCACGCTCCCGCCGTGCAACTGCGCGATGTGTTTCACAATGGAAAGGCCAAGGCCGGTGCCCCCCAGCTCGCTACTGCGCGCTTTATCCACGCGATAAAATCTCTCGAAGATCCGGGGTAAATCGTCCGGACCAATGCCGATGCCAGTGTCACTGACGGTCAAAGCGACATTCTGGTCGCACCGCTGGGCATTTAGACGGATTTCGGCGCCGGGCGAGGAATATTTCACCGCATTATCGAGCAGGTTGTAGAGGATTTCCTGCAGGCGGATTGGATCGGCCCGGATCACGCGCACGTCCGGTGCAAGATCGACAACTACATGCAGGTTTTTTTCCGCCAACTTCTTTTCCCAGTCCCGCGCCAGGGTAAAGAAAAGGTCGTCTACGCGCACGTTCGAGACTTGGAGGTCGGAGTTGCCCGATTCCAATTGTGCGAGCGCGAGCAGATCGTCCACCAGGAGGTTGAGACGCCGGGAATGTCTTTCCATTACTTCAAGGATGCGCCGCATCTCGTCGCGCGGTGTATGCGGATCGTCGCGCAGTGTTTCGATGTAACCGCGTAAGATCGACAACGGCGTGCGCAGTTCGTGCGAGACATTGGCGACAAAATCGCGCCGGATTTCGTCCGCTTGCTTCAGTTCGGTGATGTCGTGAAAAAGAACCACCACGCCGGTCGTAACATCGACATCATTCTTCATCGGCACGGCGCTGAGCTGTAGCCGGCGGAGAGAATTGTTTCGCGCGTCGGCCAGCGTCATCTCGCTCTCGCGTGCCGCATGGGTATGCAGCGTTTCCGCGATCAAACGATCCAGTTCCGGCTTTCGAATTACGTCGAGGAC
>JALYUC010000064.1 GCA_030853965.1 Verrucomicrobiota bacterium
CGCCGGGAGTGATGCCTTGCACCCATTTGCCGCCTTGTTTCGAGGGTAGATCGGCAAATGGACAATCTTCTCTTCGTTCCGTCTGAAATCTTTTGTGCAACATCGACAATAGTTTTCCGGTGAATCCAGTCCCCACTTTTCCGGCAAAGAGAAGTTTTCGCTCTTTGTGATAGCCGACCAAAACCGCCCCGAAATATTTTCGCGCACCGCCAGGCGGCGTGTGTCCGCCGATCACAAATTCCTGTTCGTTGACGCACTTGAGTTTGATCCACGCGCCGCTGCGTCGTCCCGGCTCGTAGGCAGAATTGCGCTGTTTGCCGATCAAACCTTCGAGGCTGCGTCTTTTCACCTCGCCGAGCAATGATTTCGCATCGCCACCGATCTCGCCGGAGTAGCGGATTGGGTCGTCAACGTCCTCGCAAATCTTTGCGAGTATTTCCTTGCGCTGGGTGAGCGGCAGTTTGATGAGGCTTTTGCCGTTTAGCTGGAGCAGATCGAAAACATAAAAGCGCACAGGCGATTTTCTGTCTTCCATTTCAAGCGCCTGCAACAGTTGAAACGACGAGCGGCCCTCTTCGTCGAGCGCCACCACTTCGCCGTCGATCACGCATTCCTGGATCGATAATTTCTTCATGGCTTCGGCTATTTCAGGAAAGCGGCTTCGCAGTTCGTTTCCGTTCCTTGAAATCAAACTGACTTTGCTGTCGTCTTTCACTGCGATGGCGCGGATGCCGTCGAACTTGAGTTCGTAAACCCAATCGCCGGCAGTGGGAGGTACATCGACCAATCGCGGTTTCATTGGCTCGATGAACCGCGGTTTGACGGATGGAAGATCGACAGGTAATGAACCAACGCTATCGCGAGATGAAGGAGTCGATCTGCGACGCCCTATCTTACTTTTTTCTTCGCGTGGATCTTTTTTTTTAAGCGCGGCTTGGATGCGGGATTTTAATGTCGATCTTGCGCTCGGAGCCCCTTCTTTGCGATTGGACTCCCATTCGGCATCGCGGTCTCCGGCGATCTGTTTCATGGTTCGGCCGGTCTTGGCCGATTGATCGTCGCGTTTTTTCGAGATCGGTTTGATGCTTGAACCCGCTTTCAGAAGCAACCATTGGTTCTTTTCTTGATCGCTCCGAATACGGATGAGCGCCCATTCCCCTTTTGCTTTTTCCCCATCGAGAACCAGATGCAGTCTGCCTTCGTGCAAAGACTTTAGCGGTTGTTCGCCGTAAACGTAATAATCGCCCCGATCCCAAACCATGACGGTGCCGCCACCGTATTGCCCCTGCGGAATGATCCCTTCAAAAGTCGCGTACTCGACCGGATGGTCCTCAACTTCCACGGCCAGATGTTTCTCACCCTGCGCCCAAGGCAAACCCTTCGGAACAGCCCATGATTTGAGCACACCGTCCATTTCCAGCCGAAAGTCGTAATGCAATCGACTGGCATCGTGCTTTTGAATGACGAACCGCGAAGCGCCTTTGACACGCTTCGGTAACGGCTTGCCGCCTTTCGGCTCGGCCGTCGTGCCAAAATCGCGCTTCCGTTTGTACTCGGTCAATCCCATCGCTCAAGCTTATCGGCGGCCGAAGGCAGCGCTACCAGATAAAGCGAAAACTCCACCGCAGTCGCGATGACTGCGATGGAGTTTTGCACTGCAATCATTAGAAGGCGGCTGACCCAGCCGCCCTACAATGAATTATTTGCCGACCGTCGCCTCGACGTTGACGATTTCCTCCGCAAGCTCGCTCAGCCGTTGATCGGTCTCGCCTTCTTCATCGAGCGTCTGCTGGAGAAGATCAGCGGCATCCTCTTCGCCGAGCATGTTAGCAAAGGCGCGCACCGTGCCGTAGCTGGCGATTTCGTAATGTTCCGCTTTTTGCGCGGCAGAGATGAGCCCCGCATCGAGCACTGAATCCTCGCCCTCTTCTTCCATGATTTCAGAGCCTTCTTCGATGAGGCCCTTCATGGCCTTGCAAGTTTTGCCGGTAGGCTTCTCTCCCAATTTCTCGAAGATTTCGACGAGTCGTTCGACATGCTCCTCGGTCTGTTCGAGATGCTCCTTAAACGCTTGTTTCAGCTCCGGCGCTGATGCTTGCTTCGCCATTTTCGGCAAAGCCTTCAGCAGCTGGTTCTCGGCGTTGTAAAGGTCGCGTAGTTCTTCGACGTAAAGCGTCTGTAATGAATCAAGTTTCATAATTTCCTCCTGTTGATTGTTCCAGCCGGCGGAAATTCTTTCCCCCTAGCCCCCGCAGCTCCGATAGAAGCCGCGTATAAGTGAAACGAATCTCAACGCGTCAACGCGCGTATTTTACATAAAAAATATCGCGCGCGGAATTTGGCGGACTACTTGCCGGGTTTTCGCGGAAGATCTTGCGAAAAATCGTTTTAGACCGGTTCGCCGACGAGATACCGGGTGAAACGCCGGATCACGATATTCTCGCCAAGCTCGGCGATTTTCGACGCCACGAGTTCGTTGATCGTTTGATCGGGGTTTTTGATAAAACCCTGCTCGAGCAAGCAGACTGTGCTGTAAAACTTGTCGAGTTTTCCATCGACAATTTTCTTCATCACGTTTTCCGGCTTGCCTTTGACCTGCGCTTCATAGATCGCGCGCTCGGATTCCACCGCCGCCGCCGGAACATCTTCTCGACTGACGTAAAGAGGATGCGCAGCCGCAATGTGCAACGTGATGTCCTTTACAAAGGCGCGGAAATTTTCATTCTTCGCGACGAAGTCGGTCTCGCAATTCACCTCCACAAGTACGCCCACTTTGCCTTGCAAGTGAATGTAGGAAGCAACAATGCCCTCTTTTGCTGCGCGCGATGCCTTCTTGCTTGCACTCGCGATGCCTTTCGTCCGCAGGATTGTCTCGGCCTTCTCGAGATCGCCTCCGCTCTCTGTGAGCGCGCGCTTGCAATCCATCATACCCGCGTTCGTTTTCTCACGCAGCGTTTTTACAAGTTGAGGATCGATATCCGCTGTTGTTTTCATTGAAAATTGAGCGTTCGACGTTTTGAGGTCGGACGCTAAATCGATGGCGGAGCGCCTACGCGGAAACGGCCGCCATGTCCAATTGCTCTCGCACCCTGGCTTCGCCGCTCGACGAAACAATCGCGTCCACCAGTTTTTGCAATACGATGCGAATGGCACGAATCGCGTCGTCATTTCCCGCTATGGGATAGTCAATCACCTCCGGATCGGCATTCGTGTCCACAATAGCAACTACCGGAATACCAAGTCGGCGCGCTTCGTTTACGGCATTTTGCTCTCGCGGCGTGTCGATTATCACGAGAGCTTGCGGCAATTGCGACATCTCGAGGATGCCGTCAAGGTTGCGTCGCAGTTTCGCCGCCTCCCGATTGAGTGCGGCCAATTCCTGTTTGCCCATCTTTTTATACTCCGGCGATTTCTCGATCTCCTCGATGTAAGTCAGACGACCAATACTCTTGCGGATCGTGGCCAGGTTCGTCAGCGTCCCGCCCAGCCAGCGCTGGTTAACATAAAACTGTCCGCAAGCGGTGGCTGCTTCCTTGACCGCTTCCTGTGCCTGTTTCTTGCATCCAACGAACAGAATTTTGCCGCCGCGGCGCGTAACGTCCTGAAGGAATTGCGTCGCGCGATGCAGTTGCTGAACGGTCTCATCGAGATTGATGATGTAAATCTGGTTCCGCTTTTCGAAGATGTA
>JALYUC010000173.1 GCA_030853965.1 Verrucomicrobiota bacterium
AATCTTGGTGATCGCCAGGAAAATTTCTGCGCGGCGCGAAAGGCGATTGTCGATCTTGCGGGCGTGACGGCGCCGATTTTGTCTTCGGCCATCTACGAAACAGAGCCGGTGGATTGCGAGCCTGGCGCGAAAAGTTTTTTGAATGCAGTTCTCGAGTTCGATTACGCGGGCAAACCGGCCGATCTTCTCAAGAAGTTGAAACAAATCGAAAACGGTCTTGGCCGACCTTCCGATCATTTTCGCAATACTTCGCGCAAGATCGACATCGATCTTCTTTATTTTGGGGACGCGAAGATCGACGACGACCAGCTGCGATTGCCTCATCCCCGGATGCATTTGCGAAGGTTTGTGCTCGCTCCGCTCGCCGACATTCGGCCGGATTTGATCTTACCGGGGCAAACTAAGCCCGTGCGCGAGTTGCTCGCGTTGCTCGATGAATCGGCTAAAGTTCTTCGCCTGACAGACGACTGGGAGTACCGATGAAAGATTTTCGCGAAATGAAGCGAGGCGGCGAGAAGATAACCGCGCTCACTGCCTACGATTATCCGACGGCGCGCCTGCTCGATGAGAGCGGGATCGACATCATCCTGGTGGGCGATTCGGTGGGGATGGTCGTGCTTGGTTACGAGGACACGACACACGTCACGCTCGAGGAGATGTTGCATCATACGCGCGCGGTGGCGCGAGGAGTGCAACGCGCATTGCTGGTTGTCGATCTTCCCATCGGTACCTACACGACACCGGACCAGGCGGTGACCACAGCCAAACAACTTGTCGAGGTTGGCGCGGAAGCAGTGAAGCTGGAAGGCGGCTTAAGCCATGTCGCGCAAATTGAAGCGATCACGCGCGCCGGCATTCCATTTATGGCGCACATCGGCATGCTGCCGCAGAGCGTTCGCAACGAAGGCGGCTACAAGATCAAAGGCCGCACCCACGCCGAAGCCGAAGCATTGATCGCTGATGCGAAAGCGGTCGAGCAAGCGGGCGCTTTTTCGGTGGTGCTCGAAATCGTCGTCTCCGATCTGGCGAAACGCATCACCAATGCAATCGAGATTCCGACAATCGGGATTGGATCGGGCGAGCAGTGCGATGGCCAGATTTTGGTAACGCACGATCTGATCGGTTTGTTCCCGTGGTTTACGCCGAAGTTTGTTTCACCGGAAGCGCGCGTGGCGGATGAGATTCGAAGCGCGGCACGTGCATTTATTGAACGAACGCGGAACGGCGGCGTGTTGTCTAATGGCGCAGATAGGGGCGATTGACCTCAATCGCCCGCCATACTCAAGTGTGATACGTTGCGGGCGGTTCGGTGAACCGCCCCTACCTAAGAATTATGAACGTTTCCGACTACGAATTCGGTGATTTCGAGAGTGCGCTCCTAAGCGGACGCAGACAGCGCAACTGGCTGTGGTTCGGGCTGATTGTTTCGCTGACCATTCACCTCGCTCTCTGCACTTATTTTTACCGAACGCGCTTTCAATCGGCGGAGGCAATTCTCGCGGAAGGGCGACAACCGCCGATGTTCAAAGTGCGTAATGTCGATCTTTCGCAGGTCGATAAAAACAGTAACGCCGACCAAAACAGTCCCGCAGCCAAATTGAATCCAGACCAGAGCGATCAACAGCCGGACGAGAAGAAATCGTTCGATAAGATAATGCAGGATGTCCAGGCGAGCACGGCCATGCCGGATGACATGAGCGATGTGTTGCCGGAGCAGCCGAAAGTGGAACAACCGGACGTTAATTCGGTGCTCAATGAAATTGAACGCAGCACTTCGCAGGCGCTGACCAACAATCCGAACGCGACGCATGAACAGTCTTTGCTCAATGACTCCGCGGTGTCGGGCCGCCCACAACCCGCATTAACCGGGACTGAGCTGGCGACGAGCACAACGATCAAGCGATCGAATACTTTTACGAAGAATATCGGCGATAGTGCGGGGCCAAGCAAAGATCGGCCTAAAGGATTCAGTGATCTCGATCAACTTCTTGCGCAAAAAGGTCCGCTCGGGTCCGGAACGAAACTGAGACTGCCGGATGACCAAGTATTTCAATACAACAGCGCGGAATTGCAGTCGAGCGCGGTCTCGCAACTGCAGAAGCTTGGGACATTAATCAAACGAAACCCGAAGGCGACGTTCAGCGTTGAAGGCTATACGGATTCGTTTGGCCCGCCGGATTACAATCTCGACCTAAGCCAGCGCCGCGCCGACAGCGTGAAACAATATTTGGTCGAAGCGATGGGAATTAATCCGGCGCAAATCGAAACACGCGGTTACGGCCAAAGCAAATTTCTCGTCCAGCCGAGGCAAATGGCGCCCAATGCGTCGGACATGGAACTGAATGCAGAGATCGATCGCCAGCAGCCTAATCGACGGGTTGTGATAGTCGTGCGTACAAGCGAAGGGCAATAGCTGCGGCCGCGGTCGTAGACCGTCGCAAAGGATCGACGGACGGCTCGGAGATCCGTCCCTACCAATTTTTGATCCACTGGTTTGGATCGGCGGAGTTCGCGGTAGACCAAAGATCAAATGTTGGATTGTAACCTTTGCTTGGATCCGCCTGAAACGCCGTCGAATACCCGTAGCTATTTCCAAACGGATCTCGAATCGCAGTCACCTTCCCTGATCCCCCGGCCGGAGAGAGCATGTTCGGTTTGAAACTGAAATAGGATTTCGCAGAAGGATTGGTATCGCTGCTGTTGAGTATGCGATTGCCGTCTGTATCGCCTGTCAAC
>JALYUC010000069.1 GCA_030853965.1 Verrucomicrobiota bacterium
GGCAACTGCATCGGCATTCCGACCATCGGCGGCGAAATTTATTTCGACGAGAGTTTCGAAGGAAACCCGCTCGTAAACGTTTTTTGTCTCGGTGTTTTGCGACACGACCAACTGGCGCGCGGCGCTGCGTGCGGAGTTGGTAATCCTGTCTTCTATGTCGGGGCGGAAACGGGACGTGATGGACTTGCGGGTGCCGCATTCGCATCGCGCGAATTGACTGAAGAATCGAAGGAAGATCGCCCGGCCGTTCAGGTCGGTGATCCGTTCAAGGAAAAATTACTGCTTGAAGCATGTCTCGAACTTCTTGCGCGCGACGCTGTCGCGGGAATCCAGGACATGGGCGCAGCCGGTCTGACGTGCTCGACGTGCGAAACCGCCAGTCGCGGCGGTAGCGGGATCGAAATCGATCTCGCGAAAGTTCCAAAACGCGAACCGGGCATGACACCGTATGAAATTCTCCTGAGCGAATCGCAGGAGCGCATGTTGATCATCGCCAAACACGGCCAGGAAAATGTCGTGCGCGAGATTTTCGACAAATGGGACGTGCCGTGTGCTGAAATTGGCCGCGTCACCGATGACGGGATGATGCGCGTGCGTAACAATGGATCAGTCGCGGCCGAAATTCCCGCGAAACCGCTGGCCGATGAAGCGCCTCTCTATTCCCGTGAAGCGAAGAAGCCCTCTTCTGTAGCGGCGGTCTATGACCGTCGCATTAATGATTTATCAAAGATCGACAATCACAAGGCGCTTCGCGATTTGCTGCGCGACCCAACCATCGCCTCGAAAAACTGGGTTTATCGTCAGTACGATCATACCGTGCGCACTGGCACCGTCGTAAAACCAGGCTCCGATGCCGCGGTATTCTTCGTTCGTTACGCAAACAAGATTTTGGCCGCGACCACGGATTGCAATTCGCTCTATTGCGCGCTCGATCCGCGCGAAGGCGGAAAAATCGCCGTAGCTGAGGCGGCGCGCAATCTCACTTGCTCCGGTGCACGCCCGTTGGCCGTGACCGATAATTTGAACTTCGGCAATCCGTATAAGCCTGAAAACTTCTGGCAGCTTCGTGAAGCAGTTGAGGGCATCGCCGAAGCCTGCCGCGCCTTCAATACACCGGTCACCGGCGGAAATGTTTCTCTATATAATGAGAGCCCGGCGGGCGTGGTCGATCCGACTCCGACCGTCGGCATGGTCGGTTTGATCGACAACGAACGGCATATCACCACCCAATGGTTCAAGAACGACGGCGACTCGATTATCCTGGTTGGCGAAATCGGCACTGAACTCGGCGGGTCGCGTTTTCTGAAAGTTTGTCACGGCCGCAAGGAAGGTCCGCCACCGCATGTTGATCTTGGGACCGAAATCGAAATTCAAAAGACGGTGCGCGATTTGATCCGCGAAGATCTGGTCAAAAGCGCGCATGATTGCAGCGAAGGCGGAATCGCCGTCGCGCTGGCCGAATGCTGTTTCAATCCCACTGGTTTGTTGGGCGCCGATCTCGATCTAAGCGCAGCCGACACGGCTGCCACTACAGTACTCTTCAATGAATCGCAGTCGCGCATTGTGATTTCTGTCGCGCCGGAAAATCTCGAAAGGACGATGTCGATCTTGGGCGAGCGCAAAGTTCCGTTTCATCAACTTGGCAAAGTAGGTAGAGACAAGCTCCTCATCCGCGTAGACACGGAAAACTTTAGCTGGCCAATCGCCGATCTTTACGACGATTGGTGGAACGCGATTAAGCGCGCGGTCGAGAGCGACTCATCCGCCGAGCGCATTCCCAGCTTGTGATTGGCTGGCAATCGTGAATGTTTCGATTGCAATGTCCCCCCACCCTCAAACGCATGACGAATTGTCCGATCGCGCCGCGCTTCCGCAGCACGAGTGTGGATTGTTTGGCGTGTTCGGGCATCCGAACGCGGCCGTGCTGACCTACTACGGACTTTTCGCTTTACAGCATCGTGGTCAGGAGAGCGCGGGAATCGTCACGAGTAATGGCCCGGGCAGCAGTTTTGTCGTGCACAAAGACATGGGCCTGGTCTCGCAGGTTTTCGGTCCGGCTGAGTTGGAACAATTGAAGGGCACACGCGCAATCGGTCACACGCGATACTCAACCACCGGAACAAGTACGGTTAAAAACGCGCAACCATTCGTGGTCGATTGCGTGCGCGGGCAAATGGCCATTGCGCACAATGGTAACTTGATTAACGCAGATTTGTTGCGGCACGAGCTCGAGGCCAAAGGTTCCATTTTCCAAACTACTGCGGATAGCGAGATTATTTTGCATCTGTTGGCGCGCCCAACCGACAACGGCACAAGCGTCTTAAGCGCATTATGCCGAATTGAAGGCGCGTTCTCGTTGCTAATTATGAGCGAGCGCGAGCTGATTGCGGTGCGCGATCCATTTGGCTGGCGGCCGCTCGTTCTCGGCAAACTTGACGGCGCCTACATTCTCGCTTCCGAAACTTGCGCCCTCGATCTCATTCACGCCGAGTTCATTCGGGAGATCGAGCCGGGCGAAGTATTGATC
>JALYUC010000201.1 GCA_030853965.1 Verrucomicrobiota bacterium
GAGGAATTGTCGCGGATAAATTGGTCGAGCGCGGGCTCGTCCGGGAGCCACTCGATTTATTCGAACTAAAAGTCGAACAACTCGCGACCTTGAATCTTGGCACCGAAGAAGCGGCGCGGGTCTTCGGCGAGAAGAACGCGACGAAAGCGATTCAAGCAATCGAGCGCGGGAAAACCTTTCCACTGTCGCGTTGGCTTTTCGCACTGGCCATCCCAGATGTGGGTAAAACGACCGCGGCGCAACTGGCTCGCTTTCACGATAAGATCGACAATGTAGCCGAGTCGGCATTGTTGCGTGATGTGGTGACGTATCACGAGAAACGAGGCGATCGTCGGCCCGAAACAAAAGAGGCAGTCGAGCAAATCGCCGCGCGCCTAGTCCGATCTGGATTTGCGGAAACATCAAAGAGTAAAAACAAAAAGGAATCCGGGATCGTCAGTGAGGTCGGTCCTGTTGTTGCAAAAAGCGTTCTCGAATTTTTCGCAGCCGCGATCGGCAGAAAAGTTTTGCAGCGGATGAAGCAACTTGGGATTCAGCCGAGAAGCGAAAAAATTTCGGTAGCAAAGGCGTCGGAGTTGCCATTATCGGGAAAAACTTTTGTGCTTACCGGCACGCTGCCATCGATGACTCGGGAGGAGGCCGCGGAGAAGATCGAATCACTCGGCGGACATGTGACCGGCAGCGTAAGCAAGAAAACCGATTACGTGCTGGCGGGAGAGGCGGCCGGAAGCAAGCTCGATAAGGCGCGCGAACTTGGCGTGCGAATCATCGATGAAGCGGAATTTCGGAAGATGCTGTAGCGGTGATGCCTGAACGCCATTAGTGCGCGGTCATAGACCGCAAGGCGATTGAGGTCAATCGCCCCTACCTTAGGGCGTGCGTTGCGGCGCCGATTGCAGATTAAGCGGAATCGCCTGATTCATGCTCGGCGCTGCGAGGAGAGGCGGACGTCTACTGGCCGGATGGAAATCGGCCTGAATATCGAAGGTAAGCTTTTCACCGCCGCGCATGACCGTGATCGGAACAGTGTCGCCCGCGGTAATGAAAAACGATGCGTCCAAAACATCCTCGGGCTCGCGCACCTTTACGTTACCCACTTGCAAAAGGATGTCGCCGGGTCTCATTCCAGAATCAGTCGCCGGAGTGACGGCGATAATATCAGTTATCTCCGCACGCGACTCTTCCACCGGCGCCTTGGCTAACGAGACGTTGGCGCCAATCCACCCGTGCCGCACCTCACCGAAGCGCGCGTAATCGCGACGAATTTTCTCGGCCGCATTTATAGGCAAAGCGTAACACGAGGAGTTGTTTTCCAAGCTGGTAACAAGGATGCCAACCACTTCGCCTTTCAAATTTAAAAGCGGCGCGCCAGCTTCGCCACGTTGCGTCGGCAAGTTAACGCGCAGGTGAGTGGTCGAAAAATATTTGCCGAGATATTTGCGATCGAACCCTGCGATCATGCCGAAACAGGGAGTCTTCGGAAGATCGAGAGGAAACCCGATCATTATAACCGGCGTGGCTACTTCAAGCTGATCCGATCTGCCCAAGGGCAACGCCGGTGTGGCCAGTTCAGCCTTCAAGATTGCAATACGGCTGCGGACATCGGCTAGAAGCTGCCGTGCGGGATAATTTTTACCATCGTATTCGATGGTAAAATTGTCCGCTTCTCCCCCAACAGCATACGACGTGTAAAGCGTTCCGGTTGGATCGACAAAAAATCCGGTGCCAAAAATTTCGCTGTGTTCATCGACACCGCGAATCTTCACTACCGCCTTCGACGCGCGCTCGAACACATCCTTAACTTCCCGGCTGATCGAGGTGGCGGATTGCTCTTGCGCCTGCGACAGGCTAACGGCTGCGACAAAGCTCAACCCAAAAGCGATTTTGGACACCGCCGCAGGTCGAGGCCGGAAAAGAAATCGCAACCTGCGGCTAGAATCGGAACGCGGTCTCATAACTCACAGGAACGCTATCGAGCACGTAGCGCGGCGGCGTCCCGCTGCGGGAGTGAGTGTGGGCGCCTTGATTCGAGTTGCGAAGCGGATGGGTGCTAAGGGTCGCGACCGGGGATGCCAAAGTCCATTCGGCATCCGTATTGACTGGCGCGGTAAGAGCCGGTCGATTGTGCGCCGCGACGTTTACGGGTTCCGGCGCCTGATAAATCCTAAGCGAGAGTACCGCTGCGCAAACTAGAACGGCCGTAACGGCCGCCGGATACGAACTCAGCGCAGGAACATTGAGCCGCAGCATAAAGTCACGCGCGCGATCCAGGCAGATTTGCCACAGCGGCTGGCGCAATAACTCATCGCGTTGACGGCGATGAAACTCGTGCAGAAAATTCTCGAAGTAGCCCGGCGGGGGCTGTTCGTAACGTTTCAGCCGAAGCAGCTTCGCAATTTCGTTATCGTCAAATTGGTCCATCTCAGCCCTCGTTAAGCGACAGGATTCTTCCGAAATTCGTCCAGATAGTTCTGCAGCTGCCGATTCGCGTAAAAGAGCCTGGAGCGTACCGTGCCCTCGGAAACACGCAAGATTTTACTGATCTCGGCATGGGGCATTCCCTGGATATGGAACATTGTGACCACAGCTCTGTGTTCTTCAGACAATTTCATCATAGCCTCGTTCAATCTTCTTTGGAGCTCGCCGAGGTCTGCCTCCCGCACCGGGCTGCTCGTAGCGGTCAATTCTAGAAATTCCTTGTCGTTCTGGACGCTGGCATCGACATCGTCCAGACTCAGATGAAAGCGGCGGCCCCGCTTTTTGAGAAAATTCAGGGTCATGTTGACCGCGATCGAGTGGATCCAAGTGTAAAAGGAGGACTTTCCGCGAAACCCGCGAATTGCTTTGTAGGCTTTCGAAAATACGTCCTGCAAGAGGTCGTTCGTGTCCTCGTGATTTGAGGTCATGTTGTAGACAAGCCCGTAGAGCCGCGGTGTGTATTTCACCACAAGCTCGTCAAAGGCGGTGGCGTCACCCGATTGCGTGCGTGCCACCAGCTGTTGGTCTTCATCGGCTCTCGGCTGGTCCATGCGCTCGCGCTTAGATTTAACACGCGCCCCAAGATCGGACGATAACAAATCGGTCAGCCGACGGGCTGGCGGTAAGGCAACGGACGGGCTCATTTTCTTCAACGGAGACGCGTCGGTTTAATCACGCCGATCGCGCATGGAAAGGAGCCAGAGCAAGTTGCCCAAGGCCGCAATGAAGGCGGCGACATAGGTCAGCGCCGCCGCGTTTAAGACTTTATTTACCCCTGCCGTTTCGGTCCCCGATTGCACGATTCCCATTTGCTGCAAAATAATTTTCGCCCGGCGCGACGCATCGAATTCCACGGGCAAGGTGATCAACTGGAATACGAGCAGGATGGCGTAACAATAAATGCCCAGTGTGATGAGCCCGGTAATGTGGAAAAACAATCCGCCAAAAATCACAAACGGCAGCATCCGTGAGGCAACCATCGTCATGGGCACGATCGCCATCCGTGCCTTCAGCGGAGCGTAGGCCTTAGCATGTTGAATTGCGTGCCCGGTCTCATGCGCGGCAATGCCGAGCGCCGCGACGGAGGGCGTGTTGAAGACGTTGCTCGAAAGGCAAAGTTTTTTCTTCGTCGGATCGTAATGATCCCCGAGGAAATCGTTCGTTTCCACAACATCGACATCGTGAATTTGCGCGGCCTGCAAAATCTCCCGGGCGCATTCCGCCCCGGTGATGTTGGAAGCGGCGCGCACCTTTCCCCACTTGCTGAACGCGCTGCTCACGCGGACCTGTGCCCAGAGACCGATGATCAACGGAACACCGATGTAAAAAAGCCAGGAACCGCCAAAACCAAAACCGTATGGGTAGAACATTTCTGTCTTAAGGGTGTCTGTTGACGTTAGACGATTTGATAGACTGTTCGTTCATTTTGCATCAAGGAGCGGCGGCTTCCCAGCCGCC
>JALYUC010000219.1 GCA_030853965.1 Verrucomicrobiota bacterium
CTTGAACGAGCTTGACTCGCTTGGCGAGTTTCTTGCGGATTTGTTTGCTCTTTGTACTGCCCATGGCGACATCGAGCTCTTTGTTGAGCTTGTTCAGATCGATTTCGTTTAGGAGTTTCTTGATCGCTTCCGCACCCATTCCAGCAACGAAATCTTCGCCATATTGCTCCTGCGCTTCGCGATACTCGACTTCGTTGAGTAATTGCCCTCTTTGCAATGCCGTCTTGCCGGGGTCGATAACGATATAATCCTCGTAGTAAATGACGCGCTCGAGTTGCCGCGCGCTCATATCGAGCATCAGACCGATGCGCGAAGGCATGCATTTATAAAACCAGATATGCGAAACAGGAACGGCCAGCTCGATGTGGCCCATGCGTTCGCGACGCACGCGCGCCAGCGTGACCTCCACGCCGCAACGGTCGCAGATCACACCCTTGTGCTTGATGCGCTTATATTTTCCGCACGAACATTCCCAGTCGCGCGTCGGGCCAAAAATTCGCTCGCAAAAGAGACCGCCCTTTTCCGGCTTGAAAGTGCGGTAATTGATCGTTTCCGGATTCTTAACTTCACCTTTGCTCCACGAGCGCATGGTATCGCTCGAGGCAACGCCGATCGCAACTTGATCAAAACCAACGGGCCTTTCTTCGCCCACTAACTCACGCCAGGAATGTTCGTTCATGATTATCTAATGTGATTGTCGATCTAAAATTTATGACGCCACTGAATCGAAGACACTGCTGGGCGCCTGGCCGCCGACTTTGACGTCGAGGCCGAGGCTTTGCATTTCTTTGATGAGGACGTTGAAAGATTCCGGTGTGCCGGCTTCGAGCGAGTTGTCGCCTTTGACGATCGATTCGTAAATGCGAGTGCGACCCTGAACGTCGTCGGACTTCACCGTGAGCAATTCCTGCAAGGTGTAGGCCGCGCCGTAGGCTTCGAGCGCCCAAACTTCCATCTCGCCAAAACGCTGACCGCCATATTGCGCCTTTCCGCCCAACGGTTGTTGTGTCACCAGCGAATATGGGCCGACCGCGCGGGCGTGAATTTTATCCGCGACGAGGTGGCCGAGCTTCATCATATAGATGTAACCCACCACGACTTCTTGATCGAAAGTGTCACCGGTGCGGCCATCATACAACCGCGCCTTGCCGGTTTCCTGCACCCAGGAGAAGCCCTCCTTTTTCCTCGCATCCTTCAGATACTCGCGAATCTTCTTTTCGTCGATTCCGTCGAACACCGGGGTCGCGACTTTGAAGCCGAGCGCTTTGGCGGCGACGCCAAGGTGCGTCTCGAGCACCTGGCCGACGTTCATTCGACTGGGCACGCCCAGCGGATTGAGCACGATTTCAACCGGTGTCCCGTCCGCGAGGAAAGGCATGTCTTCCTCCGCCACGATGCGCGCGACAACTCCCTTGTTGCCGTGGCGGCCGGCCATTTTGTCGCCCACTGAAAGTTTGCGTTTGCTCGCGATATAAACCTTTACCTGCTTGATGATTCCAGGATCGATATCGTCCCCGCTCTCCACGCGATCCATCGCGCGCTCCCTCTCGAGCTCCAGTTCGGCAAACTTGTGTTCGTAGGATTGAATGATTTCGCGGATTTTGTTCCGAATCGGGCTGGGATCGATCTCAATGTGGTCGTGAACGTTTGCCAGTTTGCGCAGAAGCGTCTTGGTAATCTTGCGATTGGCCGGAATGATGATTTCGCCCGTCTCAGCATTGACAACATCAAGAGGAATTTTTTCACCGAGCAGAATATTCGAAAGCGAATCGGTGAGTTGCTCGGTCAGCTCTTCCTTTTTCTTGCGATTGTCTTCCGTGATCGCTTTGAGCTGTTTTTTTGTCTCCGTCGGCGTCAGTTTTTCTCGCGAAACTTCGCGGCGCGACGAAACCTTGACGTCCATTACGATCCCATAGGTGCCGGAAGGGACGGTGAGCGATGTGTCTTTTACGTCGGCAGCTTTCTCGCCGAAAATCGCGCGCAGTAAACGTTCTTCGGGTGCTAACTCCGTTTCGCTCTTCGGCGTGATTTTACCGACGAGAATGTCACCCGGCTTGACCTCCGCCCCTACCCGCACAACACCATCGGGTCCCAAATTACGCAACGCTTCCTCACTCACATTCGGGATGTCGCGCGTGATTTCTTCCGGACCGAGCTTGGTATCGCGCGCGCCGATCTCGAATTCATCGATGTGAATGGACGTGTAAATGTCCTCCTTCACCACCTTGTCTGAGATCATGATCGCGTCTTCGAAGTTGTAGCCATTCCATGGCATGAACGCGACGAGCACATTGCGGCCAAGCGCGAGTTCCCCCTGATCGGTGTTCGGACCGTCGGCGATGACTTGGCCGCGTTTCACGTGCTGGCCTTTGTGAACGATCGGTTTTTGATTCACGCACGTACCGGCATTCGAGCGCATGAATTTCCGTAACTCATAAACGTGAATGCCTGCTTCGACGTCGGTCTTGAGTTTCTTGCGCCCTTCCGGCATATGCCCGTCTTTCGTCACGACAATTTGATCGGCGGTGACCGAGGCCACTTTGCCGCTTTCGATCGCAATCAGAACTGCGTGCGAATCGCGCGCGACTTTCGCTTCAAGCCCGGTGCCGACTAGAGGCGCTTCCGATACGATTAGCGGAACGCCTTGACGCTGCATATTTGAACCCATCAATGCGCGGTTGGCGTCGTCGTGTTCGAGAAATGGAATCAGACCGGCGGCCACAGAAACGAGCTGCTTCGGCGAGACGTCCATGTAGTGAACCTTCGAGGGTTCGACCTCGAGAAAGTCACCGCGGTAGCGAACAGAAACCTTTTCGCCGGTAAAGTGACCACGGCCGTCGATTGGCGCGTTGGCCTGCGCGACGAGATAGTTTTCTTCGCGGTCTCCGGTGAGATAATCAATCTGGTCGGTCACACGTCCCTTTTCGACTTTTTGGTAAGGCGTTTCGATGAAACCAAACTCGTTGATGCGGGCGAAGGTCGACATCGAACTAATCAGGCCGATGTTCGGGCCCTCAGGTGTTTCGATCGGGCAAATGCGACCATAGTGTGACGGATGGACGTCGCGCACCTCGAAGCCGGCGCGATCGCGGGAAAGTCCGCCCGGCCCGAGCGCGGACAAACGACGCTTGTGCGTCAACTCGGCCAACGGATTCGTTTGATCCATGAACTGCGAAAGCTGGGAGCGGCCGAAGAAATCGCGAATGACGGCACTGAGGGCTTTCGGATTAATCAACTTCTGCGGCGTCATGCCGTCGACGTTGATGTCGAACAAAGTCATGCGCTCTTTCACGAGGCGCTCGGTGCGCGCGAGTCCGACGCGGCACTGATTGGCCAGCAATTCCCCGACGGTGCGAACGCGGCGGCTGCCGAGATGATCGATGTCATCGAGTGTGCCCTCTCCGCGGCGCAAGTTGATGAGGTATTTGATCGCGGCGATGAAATCCTTGTCCGTCAAAATCCGCTCGGTAAGATCGACATCAATCCCCAGTTTCTGATTGAGTTTATAACGTCCGACGCGGCCGAGATCGTATTTTTTCGGATCAAAAAACAGCCGCTTGAGCAGAGCGCGCGCATTCGCCACCGTCGGTGGATCGCCCGGACGCAACCGCCGATAGATATCTTTAAGCGCTTCCTCCTGATCGTGCGCTGGATCTTTTCTCAGCGCCTTCACCACTGTGTCATCGTTCGAGATGTCGATGACCTTTGCCTCCTTGATCCCGAGTCCCATGATCTGGCGAACGGTGGCCAGGGTGAGTGGCTCGAAAGCGCGTGCGACCGTTGCTTCGCCGTCGCGCACTTCCGCTGTCAGGACTTTGGTGGCGAGTTTTTCTTCATCGAGCTTCTCGCTAAGTTTGAGATTCTCGATGTTGTAAAAAAGTTTTATTACTTCTTCGTCGGAGCCATATCCGAGGGCGCGCAGGAAGGTGGTAGCCAGAAACTTGCGTCGGCGTTTGCGCCGATCGAGGTAAATATAGAGGAGATCCGCGGTGTCGAATTGCACCTCGATCCATGAACCGCGATCGGGAATGATGCGGAAGCTATAAAGCACCTTGCCGTTGAGGTGAACGCTGGATTCAAATGCGATCCCCGGTGAACGGTGCAATTGTGAAACGACCACCCGCTCGGCGCCGTTAATTACGAACGTCCCCTGCGGCGTCATGAGCGGAATTTCGCCCATGTAAACTTTCTCTTCTTTCGTCCCGCGCTCTTCGCGCAGTTGGAAGGTGACATGCAACGGGGCGCTGTAAGTCTGGCCCTCGCGCTGTGCTTCCAACGCACTCAACTTCGGCTCGCCGATTTCGTAATGGCTGAAATCGAGAACCGCTTTTTCATCGTAACTTTCGATCGGAAATACTTCTTTGAAGACGGCCTGCAGCCCATAGTTCTTCCGCTTTGCAAAGGCCGCGTCCTTTTGGAGGAAGTCGACGTAAGAGTTGAGTTGAACCTCGATCAAATTTGGAGGCTCGATGGCCTCTTTGATGCTGCCGAAATGAATACGTTCTGCCCGATCTGACATAAATTATTCTTTCTCCAAGCTGAAACTCGCGCCGCTGGTGAAGACAGCTCGAGACTTTCTGGGGGTTTACGGCATTGGCCGCGTGCGAAGACGACAAAAATGACAGCGAATCGGCGGCCTGTCAAATCGACCTCCACCGTTCCGTTGCCTGACTAAAATGTTTCCGTCGTCCGCGCGGTTAAAAATAAACCTGCCTAATTTCTATCTTTAACAAAGATAACATCTGCCACGAGCTCAGCTCGCGCGCAAGAAAAAAATCTTCGCGCGATTCGATTGTCGATCTTTCATGCAAGACCGACAATCAAAATCGCATGCAAATTTGATTACTTAATTTCGACCTTCGCCCCAGCCGCTTCGATCTTTTTCTTGATCTCGTCGGCTTCTGCTTTGGTCACGCCTTCCTTAATTGTCTTGGGAGCGCCTTCCACCAGCGCCTTTGCCTCAGCCAATCCGAGTCCTGGAAC
>JALYUC010000011.1 GCA_030853965.1 Verrucomicrobiota bacterium
GCGTTGCTTAAGGCAAAGCGAGCGGCTGAAAAGGACGCCGCGAAACGCTCTGCAATCGAAGAGCGCGAATCCTTCACCGCATTAACTGGGAGCACGGCTGATGCCGAGCCGATGCGTCTGACGATTCAACTGCAGGCCGATACATTTCAGTTTGCCGCATTAACAGCCGACGCTTCGATTCCGCAACGCGACACGCGGATTGATCCCGCGCTCGTGGAAGAGGCGAACGACGCACTGCCGGGGGCGGAATCTTTTGCCAAACAACTGGATCACGGAAATCTGCTCGGCCGCCTCCTGCTCCCGCGCGATATGCGTGAAGTGATCCTGCAACAGAGCGTGCCAATCGTTCTTGCGCTCGACGCGACTACGGCGCGCATTCATTGGGAAATGGTGGCGGCTGAAGCTGCCGGCACGGCGGTTGATTTCAATCCAGAACGGTTCCTCGGCACGTTTTACGGACTGACGCGCCAATTGCGGACAACCTTTGCGCAATTGCCCGAGCCGCCACTTTTGACCGAGCGACCCTTGCGCGTGCTCGTGGTCGCGGACCCGGCGGAGGATGCACCGCTACCGGGTGCGCAAGAGGAAGGCGAGGCAGTCGCGGCGATCTTCGACGAATTTGGTCAGCAGCCGGAGCGAAAAGTAGACGTGGTGCGGCTCTTCGGGCCCGGCCAGGCAACACGCGTCAACGTGCTCGATCAGCTCATCAATCAGCGTTTCGATCTGATGCACTACGCGGGTCACTGTTTCTTCAACAAGGAGGATCCACCGCTTTCCGGATGGATTTTCACCGGGCAAAAAATTCTGAGCGCGAACGAACTAAACCGCATTGATCGCATCCCGCGCTTCATTTTCTCAAACGCGTGCGAGTCGGGCATCACACCGGACCGGGCGGACAAGCGCACTGCCTTGATGGCGCCGAGTTTTGCCGAAGCGTTCTTCGCCCGTGGAGTCGCGAATTTTGTCTGTACCGCCTGGCCGGTCGATGATGCCGCCGCGCTCGAGTTTGCGCGTCGCTTTTATCGCGGCATTCTCGGGCTGCATAGCGAAGGTTCGCTTGCCGAATCATTGCACGAAGCGATGCGCGAAGCGCGCCGCGAGATCGCCCGCCTCGGTCCCGGCGGCATGCAAACATGGGGCGCATATCAGCATTACGGCGATCCGAACTTGCGAATCATTCCACGCGGGGCACAGCAGACGAAAATGCCCGCGGCGCGCGCCGGGAAATCGGCACGACCGTCGCGGCGGAAGCGGCGTTAGTCTTTTCGATAACAGTTGAGCTCGAGGAGATTGCCGTCAGCTCGGTTTGCGCAGAACCAATTAGCCTGCCGACGCTCGCGAGAGCGGAAGATTAGTTTTGCTTCGAGAAGACTTCGTTGATTTCGGCGAATGGAACGGCGTCGGCAAAGGCGTCGAATTCACCCGTTGTTGCGATGCTGCGCGCGGCCCGGATGAATGCGCCCCACGCCACAGTGGCTAAGCCGGAGCCGACGGAGATGCGCCGAACGCCAAGATCTACGAGTTGAGAAAGCGAAAGCTCGCGATTGAATCCGGATACTAAAACATTGACGGGTTTCGGCGAGAGAACTTTTACGATCTGCGCGATTTCGTCCGGCTTCTTCACGCCTGGAGCATAAAGACAATCGGCGCCCGCTTCCGCGTAGGCGACAAGGCGATCAAGGGCCACGCGAAATGGATCTGGTTTTCCGACAAGCCAGGCTTCACATCGGCCAGTGAGAACCACTGAAACTCCTGAAGCGTCGACCGCCTTGCGCGCAGCGCGGATGCGATCAACGGCCAAACTTTTTTCGTAGAGTGGCGCAGCGTTGTTTCCAGAATTGTCTTCAATCGATAATCCGGCGACACCGGTTGCGATGCAGCGCTTCACATTCGTTGAGATGTCTTCGGGATCATCGGCGAATCCGTTTAGGAAGTCGGCATTCACCGGCAGCGACGTTGCCGCAACAACTTCACCGATATGCGAGACCATTTCGTCGAGTGAGATTCCGCCATCTGGTTTACCACGCGAAAAAGCGAAGCCCGCCGAGGTGGTGGCGAGGGCTTCGAAACCGAGATGTTGGAGATAGACCGCAGTTCCCACATCCCATGGATTGGGCAGGACAAAGCATCCTGACTCATGCATCGCGCGAAACTTCGCGACAGCGGGCGATTGCGTGTCTTTCATTCCGCAATGCTATGCCGGAAAAGCGCGAGCGCGAGTTGCATAACAAAAACGGACTGGTTCCGTTGCCGTTTCATTAATGCAGAAACAATGCAGATTGTTTGCGTGACGACGCAGGAACTGCCAGCGATTACCGAGAGACGCCGACTTTCTTCGCCTGCTGTAACGCCTCAAGCGCTCGCATGGCATAGCAGCGCGCTGTGGATGGGTTCACGTGATCTTCGCCGTATCTATGTGATCGATGTAAAGACATGGACGTTGCTCGAAGAGACGGAGGCACCGGGAATTCCATGGGCGGCGGTTTCCACTGATGGGGTTATTCGCTTTACGATCGGTGAAGGTCCGGAAGATGATCGCTACGTTCGTCGATTTATTCCGGGAACCGGCTTTTCCAAAACGGATCGAATCGCTTGTCCGGATTTTACCGGTTCATACCTAAGCTACGACGGCGATCATCTTTACCTGAGTCAATGGTACAAGCATCGCATTCTAAAACTCGATTCGAGCGGAAATATTCTCCGCAAGATCGACATCGGCGCTGAGATCTGCGGCCATGTGTTCGTCGATGGATCGATCTACGTCCTGCGCGGAACGGAGCAGCCGAGCGGTCCGAGCCGGACTGGCGAATATTGGCGCATCGCGCGTCTTCATCTCCGGGAGGAGACGCCAAAGGTGGAAGACCTCGCGCATGTTCCATTTCCATGCCGCTCGCTTACTTTCGACGGCGCGAACTTTTGGGCGAATCATCGGGCCGCAAACGAGATCGTTTCGTTCGCTCTGCCGGACGGGCTAAGCACGATTTAAATGGTCCCGGAACGCGGCGCTCACCAATGATTTCCGCAGCCGCGTAAAACGGCGAGCAGAATCAAGGTGCCGATAACGGAGACGAAGATCGAGCCGAGACAGCCAAGTCGGTTGGAAAAGAAAGCGAACATCCATTCAGATCGCGCTTCGACACCCTGCGGGTTTGCATTAATGTTCCATCACGGTTGTGAAACGCCCGCCAAGCATCATTGTCGTGCCGTTGTCGATCTTGGCACTGTTCATCGCGACGCAAGCAGTGGAAGCGGGACCGTTCTTGGAATTTTTCAAAGCGCTCCGCTATTCGATCACGCATCCGGAGCAGAAGTCGCGGTCTCACCGACGCAATCATAAGCGGAATGGAGAGGCGGTGTCGCGGCATGCATCGAGTCATCCGAAGTCGGACGGCACAGTGATCGCGCCCCCGAATGGACACAACACACGCGCGGCCAAGGCAGCTCCGGCCACAAAAGAACGAAAGAGCGGTTTGCTTTACGGAACGCCGGTGCCAGGCAAGCAAGGCTTCGTCACTAGTCCGTTCGCACCAGACAGTGGTTATATCGATGTCCGCAGTTTTCCGCCAGGAACTGAAGTGAAAGATCCTTACACCGGTAAGATCTTCCTGACTCCGTAAACGATAGCAGCGACGACGCGCCTGAAAGTCGTGGTTGAAACAGGTCTAAGACAGATGGCACGGACTACGATCTCATTTCGGAAGCGACAAGAATACAATCGCTCACGAGTATCGCGCAGACTGGCTTTGACAAAGAGGAAGACGTTCGTCGAAGCAAAGAAGCCGGCTTTGATTTTCATCTCACGAAACCAGTAGATTTCCACAAGCTGCGGACGCTTTTGGCAGAGATCAGGTCGTAGTCCGCGATAGGTCGGGACGTTTCGCCGACGTGTTTAGCATCGAGGTCGCCGCGGGGAGGACGGCTCGATCTACTTAATTAGTTGCAGCGAAGATCGACAAGGTAATCACGGGGCTGTTTTCGGCAGCGTGCTTGACTGCTAAAGGTTGCAGCTCCAACATCTTTCGCAATTCTCATGATAATCCCAACCGAGCCGATTGGCAGTATTCCAAGACCGCTCAAGTTGATCGAGGCGATCAGGCGCTCAGGCAGTTTGGACCCGGCTTTAGACCCGCTTTTTGATGAAGCGATCCGGGACACAATTGAGCGATTCGAAGCAACAGGATCTCCTGTGATTACGGATGGCGAACAGAGAAAGTATCACAACTTCGGGACTTACTGCGTGGATGGGCTTCCCAACATCGCGCCAGATGGTTTCAAACTTCCCTTTGTTACGCATGTACGGCAGTGGCCGCGCCTTACAGCCGGACCTTTTCGTTACCTGATGCGCGCGGACAAGTTCGTCGACGTAGCGAAGCGATATGCGCATGTCCCTTTAAAACAAGCGGTCATTTCGCCATCGGCCTTAAGTCTGATGTATCCAGCGGAACCCATTCCCGGTTATTCACGCGACGAGTTTATCAACGATCTACTAAATGAGCACGAAACCGAGATGCGCAGTTGTCTGCAAAAAGGAGCGTGCAACGTCCAGATCGATTTCACCGAAGCAAGACTGGCGATCAAGATCGATCGTTCGGGCAATCTTTTGAATAGTTTTATCGATCTGAACAATATCGCGCTCGCACGTTTCTCGGCAGAAGAGCGCAAGCTCATCGGCGTTCATACCTGCCCGGGTGCTGACCGAGATTCAACTCACAGTGCCGACGTCGATTACTCGGAGCTATTGCCCAGTTTGTTCGAATTGCAGGCGGGAAATTTCTACATTGCTCTGGCCGGCGAGAAGGACCGCGTCCGTGTTCTCAAGATGATTGGCGATTGCATGAAACCGGGCCAGCGCGTTTTTGTCGGCGTGGTCGCGCCGATCGATCCGCACATTGAAACTCCGGAAGAGATTCGGGACCGAATCCTCGAAGCGGCCAAGTATATTCCGATCGAGCAACTCGGCACAACAGATGATTGTGGGTTTTCGCCGTTTAGCGACGATACTTCAACCAGCCGTGACACTGCGTTCGCGAAAATCCGCGCGCGCGTAATCGGAACCGCTCTGGCGGGAGAAATGATTGAAGGTCGCTAAGTGAAACCTCCCGACGACGCTGACGACCAGCTGCGGTCTGCCGCGCTGCAAACATCGCAGAGCATTCTCCATCTCCGGCAGCGTTCCGAGCAGGAGCTCGTCCAGGCGAAGGACGCGCTCGAGCGTAAGACGGAGGAACTGGCCCATTCACTTTCGATCATGCGGGCCACCCTGGAATCCACCACGGATGCGATCGTGGTAACGGATCTGGCCGGCAAGGTAACGGATTTCAATGAGAAGTACGCGGAAATGTTGGGATTGTCTCGCGAGACCATAGACATCTCCGACGCCCAACACTTGCGGGAGTTGTTCAGCCGCCAACTCAAGGAGCCTGAGCAATTTCTTGCCCGGGTCAGAGAAATTTACGCGTCTTCGCCCCCGGAAAGTTTTGACGTTCTGGAATTCGCAGACGGAAGAGTTTTCGAGCGATATTCAAAAATCCAATCCATCGAAAAGCGAAACGTGGGCCGGGTTTGGAGTTTTCGCGATATCACCGAGCGCAAGCGCGCTGAAGAAAAACTGCAAGCGGCGAAGATTGCCGCCGAAAAGGCGAGCCAGGCCAAGGACGATTTCCTCGCGTTGTTGAGCCATGAGTTGCGCACACCGCTCACCCCAGCTCTGGTGGCGGCAAGTTACCTCGCCGAACACGAGGACTTGTTGCCGCAATTCCGCGAAGAAGTCATTGCCATCTGGCGAAACGTGCAGCTGGAAGCGCACCTGATCGACGATCTTCTCGACGTGACGCGGATCACGCGCGGAAAGATCGAGTTACACCGCGAAGTGGTCGATGTGCATCGGCTGTTGCACAATGCAGTGCAGATTGCGAAGAAGGACATGCTTGAAAAGGGGATAAATCTCGCGATCCATCTTGGCGCGACTAATCACCACATCTGGGCTGATCCAGTCCGAATTCAACAGGTCTTCTGGAATCTGCTGAACAACGCGGTCAAGTTCACGCCCAAGGGCGGCCGAATCAGCATCTCATTGTCGAATGAGGGAGAACAGTTTGTATTCGAAATCAGTGATAGCGGCATCGGTATTGAAACCGAACGGCACACTCGCATTTTTGATGCTTTCAATCAGGGCGAACGCTCTATCACCCGTCAATTTGGGGGATTGGGTCTCGGCCTGACCATTTCGAAAACGCTGCTCGATCTGCACGGCGGCACAATCAAAGTGCAAAGCGAGGGCAAAAACCGTGGCACGACCTTTCGAGTCTTTCTCGATTTTCTGCGAGAACCGCTGGTGGCATCGACTGATGAGGCGGATGTCGAGATCACAACTTCGAGGCACTTGCGCCTCCTTCTAGTCGATGATCACGTCGATACGCGTCGCGTTCTCTCCCGGCTTCTGACCAGGTCCGGACATGAAGTCGCTACCGCTGATTCTGCGCAAGGTGCGCTGAAATTTTTGGAGAGCGACCGATTCGATGCATTGATTAGCGATATCGGCCTTCCGGATGGAAATGGCTACGATCTGGTGCGCGAGGCAAAGCAGAGACACCCGCTTAAGGCGATTGCGCTTAGCGGGTTCGGGACAGAGGAAGATGTCCGGCTCAGTCTAGAGGCTGGATTCGATTATCATTTGACCAAACCAGTCGACATAAACGGGCTCCGGTCGGTTCTGCAAAAGATCACGAACGTGGAGAGTTGAGGCGGTTGAGCGGCGCGCCGTTGAATGGGTCGGATGCGATTAGTCAGGTCGCGATTTTGTTGGGGCGGGGACGAGTTTGTTTACAAGCGCATTGGTCGATTTTTCCAATACCATTCCCCAGGCGCTTAGGACGGTCAGTGTTGCCGCGACGATGACCAGAAACATCCAGATCGGTTGCTCGCGGATGCGAAGTCCCAACCAGATGACATAAGGCTGGTGTACTAAATATAGTCCGTACGAGAACGTGCCGACTAGGCCAATCACTTTGGCTGGTCGCGCGAACCGCGAAATAATTCCGGCCAAGCCTACCAATACCAGAAAACAGCAGGCGCCAGTGGCGAAGTCGACGAAGATGTAAGTGTAACCGTCATGGTAAAGCTGTAGCGCCGCGGGATAGAGCAGCAATCCGGTTACCAGTCCCGCGCCGCCGAGGAGAAATCGCTCCGCGCGCGCCGGCGATTGGCGGCCGCTCCACATTCCCAGCGCCATGCCCAAAGCGAATTCGGGCAGTCGAGAGATCGCGAAACCGCCCAGTAGCCACATTCCATTCTGCGGATAGGGGACGAGCATTAGATAGCGCGTGAAAAATCCAACCGCACACGCGATTAACAAAAAGATCCACGGGCCGAATTTTCTAGCCGCCCAAAAAAGGAGCGGAAAGATCAGATAGAATTGAATGAGCATGGAGAAATACCACCAGGCCGCGTTCAGGTAGTAGAAGTTCATGCCGATATCGATGAAGCGCAGACCGAGCAGGCTCAGCACGATCCGGCTGTCGATTTGTTCGAAGCGCGCGACGAAAGGCGAGATGAGATAAACTAAATGCGCGACCCAGTACATCGGATAAAGACGCAGGAGCCGCGCGCGATACCACGCTCCCCATGATACCGGTCCCACCGCCACCCGGCGCGCCGTCGATTGCATGAGCGCCAAGCCACTTAGAATGATGAAAACGCCGACCGCATGGAAACCAAGCTCGGAAACGTTGAGCCATACGTATCTCAGAATGGTGGCGGCACTGGCGAAGAAGCCGTTCCAATCGGGAGGCGGAAGTGAGCCGTGCTCAAAATAGGTCTTGAAAAAATGAAAGTAAACCACGACTAAGATCGACAATCCCTTTGCCACATCGAGCCAGAGGAAGCGCTTCATCGCCGTTCGGCTTAACAGCGCTTGCGCGAAGTAAGAAGTCTAAAAATAAGTCCCGCTCATCGATCACGCCTGGATGAACGCGAGCAGGTCGGCGTTGATCTGGTCTTTGTGCGTCGAGCACATGCCGTGCGGGAAGCCGCGATACACTTTCAGCACCGAGCCCTGCACCATCTTGGACGAGAGCATTGCGGAAGCGCCGATCGGCACGATCTGATCGTCGTCGCCGTGCATGATGAGCGTCGGCACGTCGAACTTCTTGAGATCTTCTGTGAAGTCGGTTTCGGAAAACGCTTTGATACAATCGAAGACGCCTTTGAAACCGGCCAGCATTCCCTGGAACCAAAATGAATCGCGCAGACCCTGCGAGACTTTTGCCCTCGGCCGGTTGGCGCTGTAGAAGGGCGCACTCAGATCCTTGAAAAATTGCGAGCGATCCGCAAGAACGCCGGCACGAATGTCGTCGAACGCCTTCATCGGTAAGCCACCGGGATTTTTCTCCGTCTTTAACATTAACGGTGGCACCGCGCCGATGAGCACAGCCTTGGCGACGCGTTTCGTTTCGTGGCGACCGATATAGCGAGCGACTTCGCCGCCGCCGGTGGAGTGACCGACGTGGATCGCGTCCTTCAAATCGAGCGCTTCGACGAGCGCCGCGAGGTCGTCGGCATATGTGTCCATTTCATTGCCCTCCCACGTCTGGCTCGATCGGCCGTGGGCGCGACGGTCATGCGCGATGCAGCGATATCCGTGATTTCCGAAGAACAACATCTGGTCCTCCCAAGCGTCGGCGCTCAGAGGCCAGCCATGACTGAAGACAATGGGTTGTCCCTTGCCCCAGTCTTTAAAGTAGATCTCGATGTTACCCGAGTTTTCTTTACCGACATTAAGGTATGGCATTGTGATTTACCTTTCTATGAACGGGTTTGTTTTCGTGTGAGGTGAAATGGCTGTTGCCAATTCCACGCCGTGCCGTTGCCTTTGTCACGTGTCGTTTTGCTAATTTTGCCGGCGGGAGTTGATCCGCTTTCGGACTTCAGCGCGACAGGTTGTTGAGTTTTTGCGACCAAGTAGATTGAGACATGGCGGAGCAAGATTTAAACGCAATCGCTTTTCCCAAGCTCGACGAAGAGCAAATGGCAAAGCTTGGACGTTACGCGGGCGAATCGCCGAAAAAGTTTGCGCGCGGGGCAAGCGCTGTTTCGCTTTGGCGATCGCAATTCCAATTTTTTTGTGATTAAAGCCGGTGAAGTCGAGCTTGTCGATAACACGGGCGACGAACCAAAAACGGTCAGGGTCCTGGGCGCGGGAGAATTCACCGGCGACGTGGGGCACTTGACCGGCGGCCCGAAGTTGGTGAGCGGCATCGTCCGGATCGATTGTGAGGTGTACGAAATCTCGGACAAAGCCCTGCGGGCAATCCTGAATCAGGACCCGCAGTTGAGCGATGTCATCTTGCAAGCGTTCATTGCCCGACGACAAGTAATGCGACAGTCGGGCGATTTCGTTGGCCTGCGCGTGATTGGTTCCCGTTATTCCCGCGACACGTTTCGGATTCGCGATTTTCTGGCGAAAAATCGCGTGCTGTTCACCTGGTTGGATTTGGAAGGCGACGCGGCAGTGGCACGAACTCTGGAACAATTTGGCGTACGCGAAGCCGAGACGCCCATCGTCGCCTGCGCGCACTGCGTGCTTCTGCGCAATCCTTCAAACCGCGAGTTGGCCGAGGTAATCGGAATTCGCCGGCCACTGGAACAGATGGTCTATGATCTCGCCATTGTCGGCTCGGGTCCGGCGGGATTAGCCGCGGCAGTTTATGGGGCTTCGGAAGGACTGAGCACGGTCGTGCTGGAGCACACTGCGCCGGGCGGACAAGCCGGCAGCAGCATGCGTATCGAAAATTATTTGGGGTTTCCAACCGGAATCACCGGCAGCGAACTGGCTGATCGCGCCGTTCTCCAAGCCGATAAATTTGGTGCACGAATCTCCATTCCAACGCCGGTAACCAAACTGACATTCGACAAGGCGTATTCGATCCTTGAATTAGAAGGTGGCGAAAATGTTGTCGCCAAATGTTTGCTCATCGCTACCGGCGCGGAATATCGCCGTCTCGACGTCGAGCATTGCAGTCGTTTTGAAGGCGCTGGTGTTTATTATGCGGCGACGCCTAACGAAGAGCAGATGTGCCGGGGATCGGATGTCGTGCTCGTTGGTGGCGGGAATTCCGCCGGGCAGGCGGCCGTTTATCTTTCGCAGAACGCCCGCAAAGTGCTTCTGCTAATTCGCGGTGACGATCTTTGCAAAAGCATGTCGAGTTATCTCGCGCATCGGATCATGAACACGCCGAACATCGAGATACTGCGCTGCACCGAAGTAACTCGCATGAGCGGCGATGGCCATTTGAGCTCGGTCGAAATCGTAGACAAGCTGACCGGGAAGAAGCGGACTATCGAAACTAACGCGTTTTTTAGTTTCATCGGGGCGACGCCGCGGACCGATTGGTTACCGCCGGAAATTGAGAAGGATGAAAAAGATTTTGTGCGAACTGGAATCGAACTGATCGATTCGCCGCGTTGGACGTTGAAGCGACAGCCATTCCTGTTAGAAACGAGCCGACCGGGCGTGTTCGCGGCTGGCGATGTGCGCGCAGGCTCGGTCAAGCGCGTCGCCTCCGCTGTTGGTGAAGGCTCAATGGCGGTTCAGTTCGTCCATGAGTTTTTGAAAACGATGTGAAGCGATGTCTGGCGAATCCTGCATTCATCTTTCTGCGATTGCGGCAATTAAACATCCCGCGCGCCATGAGTGCGCTGAATGCGTGAAGATTGGCGGGCGATGGATGCATCTGCGGACCTGTCAGGAATGCGGCGCGACGTTGTGTTGCGACGATTCACCAAACCGGCATGCGAGCAAACATGCCGGAACGAGCGGGCACCCGGTAATTGCGTCGGCCGAGCCTAACGAGCGCTGGCTCTACTGCTATCCGGATGACGCTTTCGCGGAATACTGAATGGGTTTCGGAAATTTTCGGAGGTGGCTCTCTTCGAAGGTCGGACAAATGGTAAATATTTAGAGGTACTCAACGCCGACACGCAATTCGTTGCCGCTCAGGCGAAGCTCCGACAATCGCAACTGTGCCAATCTTTGGCGTGCTGGGATGTTATAATCTTTGGTGCCGCTCGAGGTGACATTCATTGCGTCTGCTTCCCCGCATAATCCCACGTGGCGCGACCGCCATGCAGCGTGAAAGCCATTCCGTTTAGCGTCCGCCCTTCCAGCCCAACGAGGCTGGCGGGAACTTCTAAGCGAACCCACTGTCCCACAATCGAGATCGGGCCCATATAACGGCGACTAGCCGTTCCGTCGGTACCCCAATTAAGTAGGTTGGCACCCCAGTAGGCCCGATGCTCCCACGTGCCGTCATTCCATTGCAACATCACCTCGCACGGAACGGCAGTCGGATCGACATAAACGCAGGCGAAAAGGGTGTCTCCTGTAGCCACGCTAAGCTGCTCAGTTGCATCAACAAAATAATGCTGATGCCGGCCCTTTTGGTTGTTTGACTGATGGGCCTTGGTGCCGGAGAACGATGGACTCGCGAGCCAATTCCATCCTTCCATATTTCCACGAGTCTTTGCGCCTGTAGGCACGGTATCCTC
>JALYUC010000081.1 GCA_030853965.1 Verrucomicrobiota bacterium
TCGAGGAGCACGTTGAACTGCGAGACGTTCCCGAGAATGTTACGATGGCTGAGCACGACACCTTTTGGTTCGCCCGAGCTGCCGCTGGTGAAGAGCAGTACCGCTTCGCCGTGACCGCCTTTTTTCGGAATTTGGAGAAGGCGCAAAAGCAAACCGGCCGGCGCTAAGATCGACATAATCAACCACCGCACGATTTGCGGTTTCATTTGCGGCATGAGTTCGTCCAGCTTGAGCACGCGTTCGGGCCATGGAAAATCGCCGAGGCGCTGCATGAATGGCGTAGCCGAAATTGCCGCACGCAGATTCGCGCGTTTGCAGCATGATTCGATCGCGGCACGCCCGCTCGTAAAATTGAGACCGACCGGCACCTTTCCGGCCAGCGCTACGGCCAGGTTTGCAACGACTGCGCCTTTGCTCGCCGGCAAAACGATGGCGATTCGTTCGTCCGCAGGAAATTCTTTGCGCAGATATCGACTGAGCGCAGCAGCGGCGCCGAGTAATTTGGAGTGATTCAAAACACTATGATCGAGTCCATCGACTACGGAGGTCGCGAAGGGTTTTCGCTTCAATCCGCGAACGCACGCTTCAGCAAGATGTCGATCTAACGATGGTCGCCGGCTGAAACATAATTCGCCGAGCTTCAACAATTCCTCGCGGACGCTCGCGATGTCGGCCGCCTCCGCGCTTAGCGGCTTGCCGAATGCAATCGTGACCCGATACGGAATGTTTCGAGGCCACTTTGTAAAGTAGCGTCCGCCTTGAAAGGAAAAGATCGAGCCCCAGAGCTGATCGAGCCAAACCGGAACGACCGGCGCTTCCGCTTGTCGTGCGATCAATTCGTAACCGCGCCGTAAACGCAGAAGAGTTCCGGAGCGGGTGAGTTGGCCTTCCGGAAAGAGGCAAACAATTTCGCCTTGGGCGATTCGTTGAGCAGCGTCCCGAATTGCCCGACGCGAATGACGCGAGTCGATTGGAATGCATTTCAACGATCGAAAGATCGGATTGAGAACGCGGTTCTGATAAATCGATTGGTCGACGATGTAACGAATCGGGCGCGGACAGGCGATCTGGAGCAGCATAGCGTCGACCCAGGTAATGTGGTTCGGTAGAAGAAGAAACCCGCCCGTTGGTAAGCGTTCCAGCCCGAATGTGTTGACGCGATAGATGCACCGGGCAAGGGCGATGCCTATAGTATGCAGCATTCGTTCCGTCAGCGACATTGAGGCCATTCGTTATTGATTTACATTCGGCCACTCGCCTACTGCAATTGGCAATTACATGGCAATCCAGAACCCCCGAACAGGTGCCCGCACCGCGCTAACGCTGCTCCTCGGCATCAATTTCTTTAATTATATCGACCGATACATTCTCGCATCGGTCGAGCCTTCGATTCGAGCGACGTTTTTCGCGCCGGATGACCCGAATGCGATGGCGATCACCGGGGCATTGGGGACTGCGTTTATCATAAGTTATATGATTTCAGCGCCGGCACTCGGTTGGCTGGCGGATCGCTTTTCGCGTTGGGTGATAATTGGGACGGCGGTGATTCTATGGAGCCTTGCCAGCGGAGCTTCCGGGCTTGCTACAAGTATAGGAGCACTTCTCATCACGCGAATCTTCGTTGGCATCGGTGAAGGTGGCTATGGGCCGGCGGCGCCGCCAATCATATCCGATCTTTTTCCGCTTGCGACGCGGGGCCGTGTTCTGGCGATTTTTTTCGCGGCGATCCCGGTAGGAAGCGCGCTCGGGTATGTCTTGGGCGGCGTGATCAACATTCATCTGGGCTGGCGTTGGGCATTCTACCTGGTGACGCCGCCGGGTCTGTTACTTGGGTTACTTTGCTTTTTTCAAAAAGATCCCCGGGTGCGCGATGCAACCGGCGAGCGACGTCACAAAGCTTCGCGGGCCGATTATCTCAGATTGCTGCGCACGCGATCATATGTTTTCAATATCTTTGCCCAAACTGCGATGACATTTGCGCTGGGCGGTCTTTCGTTTTGGACCCCCGCTTACTTGATGTTTCGGCATCAACCCGCCTCTGCTACGCCAATTTTTGGCGGGATCACGGTGGTGGCTGGAGTTGTTTCTACCCTCGTGGGCGGGTTTCTGGCAGATCGTCTTCGGTCGCGCTTTGCTGGATCTTATTTTCTCATTTCGGGGGTGGGAATGTTGATCGGTTTCCCGTTCTTGATTGCGATGCTCTTCACGCCTTTTCCATATGCATGGATCCTCATGTTCGGCGCTTTGTTTTTTATTTTCTTCAACACCGGTCCGGCGAACACAGCGCTGGCGAACGTTTCGCTTCCCTCTGTCCGAGCGACTGCTTTTGCGTTAAACATTCTGGTAATTCATGCGCTCGGCGACGCGATCGCACCGCCGCTTCTTGGAGCCGTCGCCGGTCATACCAATATGAATGTTGCCTTTATGGTCATGTCGGCCACGATGCTGGTTTCGGGCATGTTTTGGCTGATGGGAATGAAATATCTTGCGGCGGATACCGCCGCCGTGGAAGCCGCGACGGGTTAGAGCAGTTGTCGATGTAAAAAGAAACCGCAGAAACGCGCGTGCGTTCCTGCGGTCCTTTAACTCTGCGCACCAATTAAGCGCGCAAATTTGTTTGTTATTCCTGTTCTGTGCCGACCTTTGGCGTGGCGCTTGGCTCAGTTGATTCTTCGGTTGCGCTTTTCCGCGAGCTTTTCTTTTTCCCGCTCGAAGGGCTGGATGTGCTCTCCGATTTGGATTCTTCGCTCTTCTCGGTTGCCGCTGTCCCAGTATGGTGATGCGACGAGCTGCTTGGGGTCACGCTCGCTTTGCCACTGGGCGGTTCTTCACGATTACTTGATTCACCACGCGTCGGCTTCCCGGGTCTGGCGCTCATTGTGCCAGTCGGACTGGCTGTGGCCGTTGGATAGGCGCTGGCCGAAGCGGTCGCACTTGGCGATGCACTTACGGCTGGAGAAGCCGTTGCGCTTGCGGTGGGTAGTGGGCTCGTTGCTGGAAATGCCGTCGCCGTAATCGTCGATCCCGCAGTCGTTGTCGTCGCCGCGCCCGTCGTGGTCGTGCCAGTTACCGAACTTTGTGTTCCGACCCCAACGTTGGCCGAGACGCCGTAATGCGAATAGACATTATTGATCCACCCACTAGTTGAATATTCGTTGATCCGCGAATATTCGAACACTGGCGCGTTGTAGATTTTTTCTTTCTCGACACTCACTGTTACAACTCGCGGATCGGACGTGGTCGAATAAACAGCCCACGGTACCGCTACGGTTTTGCTTTGGCCTGTGATACGGCTGCCCGCACCACCGGTGGAAACGATCGTGGAGACCATGCAACCGTTGTTATCGAGAACAACGTCTTTGATTTCACCGATCGTTTCACCTTGGGATGACTTAACCGTTGTGCCGATGAGCTTGCTCGTTTGGATGTAGCTCGTGCTCGTCGACGCGGTTGTGTTCTGGGTTTGCGCAAAAAGCGGAGTGACAGTCACACCCACAGTGACCATCAGCGCTCCGAATAAAAAGGATGTTTTCATAAGTAGGATGACAGACGCTTAGTCTAAGGGCGTTATTCAACCGAGCACGGAAAAACCGACTATTTATCCCAGATCGTTGGTGTTAGAGCGCGTTAGACTGTCGGTCGAGATGGACGTCTAGCGCATGCGCACGAGCAAGCGCTTCTGCGGACTGTTTCTCGTGGCCGGCTTTGGCGAGCAACTGACTCAATAGCTGCCAGCTGTCGGCGCGATACCATTCCGTCCCCAAGCAATGTTGTAGTTCACCAATTGCATTCGATGTCGCTCCGGTTTCATCGAGCAACTTGATATAGCGCTTCTCGATCGACCAATTAGGCGGGCCGGTCCGAGCAGCGAGGCGCATTCGCAAAAGATTGGCGCGCCCCTGTTCCTTGTTTTCCAGCACGGCCAGAAGTTCATGAGCTTGCGCGTCAACAATCGGCATCTTCGTCGCGCGTGTCGCCAGTTCGCGCGCGGTCTTAAAGTCATCTTGCTTCAGCGCAAGCGCAGCAAGATTGATCACCGCGAGCGGCTGGTCGGGTTCCTTCTCTAACGCGGCGGCCAAATGCTTCTTCGCCAGCTCCATTCGGCCCTCGCTTAATTCCAAACCGCCCAGATTAATCAGCATTCGCGCGGAATCTCCGCCGCTGGCAATGGTTCGCTCTAAAAATGTTCGCTGATCTTTCCAGTCGAAAGTGCGTAGAAATGTGCGCGTGCCGAGAAATGCGAGCCAGCTCGCAAAGGCGAGCGAGGCGATGACCCGAACTACAGGATTTAGTTGTCTCGTTTGAATCACCTGGGCGATCGCGACGGTTGCAGCCAGGAAAAGAAATGCTGAGGGAAAATAGATCCAGTGTTCCGCGACGGCGGCGTTGAGCATCAAGATTCCACTTACAGGCAAATAACTGATCGTCGTGAGAACTAGCAGAGCGAAAACCAATCGATTGTCCTTGCGCGCACGCATCGCCCAGTAAACAACCGCCGCGATCACCGCGACGCCGGCCAATGTTTGCAGCTCGCGCCAGGCATGAGGACTCATGTCAGCTTCGCCCGAAGCGATTGGCGCAGCGTCAAGTTGGCGATCCATGTGAAGATTCAAGGGGAGGAAAACGAGTCCGGCGTATTCGGCCACTGCTCGCGCGATTACGATCGGTCGCAGAATAAGCGGTACCGGTGGATGCAACGCAGGTGGCGCTGTGTGTTCAGCCGACATTCGCAAGCTCAGATAAATCGTGCAGACGAACAGCGCGACTACCGACATTTTCCACAACGCGCTCCATTTCTTGATCAAGGCGAGGAGTGCGATCGGCAGCGCGAGAAAGATCAGACCCATTTCTTTGCTTAATGCGCTCAACAGCAGCGCGACGCCTCCCGCCACAAGCCATGATAATCCGACAGCGCCAGTCGCACGTAGGCTGCGCAAAACAAGGTAGCATCCAAGAAAACCAAATGCGGCGGAGAGCGGATCGGCGCGCCCGGAGACATAAACGACCACGGCGCTTTGCGCAGGATGAATCGCCCAAATTACGGTTGCGACGAGCGCCATTAATCTCCGCCTTCGGGATTCAATCCCGAAAACAAGAAATAATTCTTCCGCGAAGAGGAAAAGCGCGGCTGCGGCCGCTATCTGAAAAACAATACTCGTTACGTGATATGGAGCGGGCTGAAAGGCGAACATCGCGTATTCAAGTGTATAGGAGAGGCGCTGAAGAGGACGGTAGAAATCCGATGCCGTCGCGTCGACAAAGAGGAAATGGTTGAAGCCTTCCGGGATCAATCGCCAGCTTCTAATCAGAGGATCGCGTAGGATCAATGCGGTGTCATCCCAGACAAATGCGTCATGCACGGCTGGCGCATAGACGGCCAGCACCGCCACGATGATGAGCAGGAGAGCGAGGCTTTTCTTCACGAACAAAACGAATTGGACAGAATGAACAGAATGGGCGTCTAAGTTGCGAGTGTTTATATCGATCTTTCACCGAGCGATGATTTCGGCACTCGTTGCCCTCAGCGGAAGCAACGTGTGTGCCGACGGCGTGCCCAGTGATTGTACCCAGCTTATCGTTGCGATCGCCCCCAATTGGGATTCGATGCACGGGCAGTTGCAGTTGTTCGAGCGTTCTGGTGGTGGCCCGTGGGCGGCGGTGGGTCCGGCAGTTCCCGTCCTTTTTGGAAAGAGCGGCGTGGCGTGGGGTAGCGGCCTGGTCGGTCAAACAGAAACAGGGCTCAGAAAAAAAGAGCGGGACGGCCGGGCACCTGCCGGCGTCTTTCGTATCGGAAAGATCTATACATATGACGCGCAGCTTCCACCCGGCTCAGATTATCCCTTCCATCAGGTCACGCGTGCCGATGCATGGGTGGACGATGTTCAGAGTCCTGATTACAATCGTTTCGTTACGATCGATAATCCCGATCAACCGCCTCCCTGGTTTGAAAAACAAAAGATGCGACACAACGATTTTGCCTACCGTTGGCTTGTGGAAATCCGCCATAACTCCGACCCGCCGGTGCCGGGCGAGGGGAGCGCGATCTTTTTTCATATCCGGCGCGGCCTCAACCGCCCGACGTCTGGTTGCACCACTATGGCGGAAGGTAACCTCGTTCGCTTGATCACGTGGTTGCGCGCCGCGCGACATCCTTGCTACGCGCTCCTGCCTTCAGCGGAATATAAGAAAAGATGGCAGTTATGGGATCTACCGCCCATTCAGCTCGCGACTAATGAATGACCGAAGAGTGTTCGTTGATTCGTTCATTGTCTGCAGTACGTTTGCTTACCATGCGACGACGTCCCAATCCTGATTCAGAGCCAAACATCCGGCGGATCGACACGAAACCGCGCGCGAAAAAACAGACCCATGGATTTCAAGTTCATTTTCTCCGCGGCACAACCGCGGTTACGAAGATGTTCAGTGATTCGGTTTACGGTGGAAGAGAACCAGCGCGGCGCGCGGCACGAAATTTCAGGCGCTCCGCAGTTGGAAGGCTGGCTAAACGAAAATTTGTAGGACCAAGATCGACATCTTCATCTCGAGCGGCGCGAAGTCGCTCACGCCGGCGATCCTCCTCTCGCAAACGCTAGCTGCCCGTCGTTTCGCGGTACGATTTCCAGCATTCCACAAAGCCGGGTGCGAAATCTTTCGCCCGCGCGGCGATCCAGCCGGTAACTACTTTCGGAGAGAAAAATCTCCCGGCCTCGATCTCGCCCCGGTTGAGTTTAAAATCGCCGGTATGGACGCCGCGATACAGCCAAATGAACTCCTGGCCAGTTTTGTCCGATGCGGGCAATTTTGCGATTTTTTCGAGCGCCACCTTAATCCCAAGCTCCTCCTGCAACTCCCTGCTGGCTGCCGCGTCATACGCTTCGCCCGCACTCACATGGCCGGCGGCGCTGGAATCCCACATAAACGGATGTCGATCTTTCCACCGAGAGCGCTTTTGCAGGAAAACCTCGCCGGTATCGTTGAAAATAAGGATGTGCACGGCTCGATGACGCAAGTTATTCCCATGCACTTCCGCCCGCCGGGCGCTACGCTGGAGACAATCCATCGCGTCCACCACGGGGAACCACTCCGCGGCCGTCTTTCGCGGGTCCGGGAGGGTAATGGGTTGCACGTAGTTCGTCAGCCCGACCCACTGTCCGAGCGAGAGCGCTTCTGCGCGTACTTGTCGATCTAATCCGAGCGTGTCGACAGCGCGTTGCCAATCGGAAATCTGATCGCGAAGCAATTTGCCCAGTTGTTTGCGCCGTTGCGCAAAACCCAGCCGCACAAGCTGAACGAATAACTCGTAATCGCACGCCGGCAGCTCCGTCAAATCACGCGGCGTTATCCGCACGATCGCCGAATCCACCTCGGGTTGCGGAACAAAAACGCTCGCCGGAATTTTGCGAAGATACTCAACGTGATAATGAAATTGAATTTGCAAAGTAAGCGCGCCGTAATTTTTCGTGGAAGGCACCGCGGAAATTCGCTCGGCTACTTCCTTTTGTAACATTAACAACCACAAAGATATAGGACTTGGATAATCCAGGAACTCCACAAGCAGTTCACTCGCAATGTAATATGGAAGATTGCCGATCAATTTTACTTTCGGCTTCGTGAAAAGTGTTTTGACATCGAATGCCAGTGCATCCGCGTGTAACACCTCCAACTGATCGTTGGGAAAATGGTCGCGTAAAAATTGGGCGAGACGCGCGTCTTTCTCGATTCCCAAAACATGTGCGCCTTTGCTGAGCGCAAATTCCGTCAGCGCGCCGAGACCGGGGCCAATCTCAACGACGTAATCGTCAGGTGAGAGTTCCGCTTGCTCAATGATCCATCGGCTTAAGTTTTGATCGTGCAGGAAATTTTGGCCAAGTGTTTTGACCGGTGAAACACGTAGGTCGCGAAGCGTAGCGCTGATCTCCGAGAGCTTCATGAAAACTTCTCCAGAAGCTGCCGGCGTGCGCGGCGACTCACAATTTTGTTCACAAAAAGCTGTGAATAAAATCCGTCGCAAACGGCAGCTTATTCACAAGTTATTCAATCACCCACAGTCTACTGCCCATCCGAGCCCGAAGAGGACATCATTTGGCTCGAGCGCTCTCCTTCTGTTGCCGCCTTCGCCCCAACAACGCCGGTCGTTTCGGTCTTCGGCTTGTGATGTAGGCACGGCGGGCGTCTTTTAGCGAAGCACCTTCTAAAAAGAACACCACGGCGGCTCGTCCAATAGCGTAGGTCCCGGCTCCGGCGACCATCCCGCACAACACGTTGCCCCAGCCGGGGAAAAATTTTAGCAACGCACGTGTTCCTTCACGCAGAAGCATGCCGACCCCGACGTTGGCCCCGAGCGCACCGACGAACTCAGTCGCCGCGCGCAGGCTGCGCTCGCGCCCGCTTACATACATGATGCCCGACACCATCACCAGCTGGAGCGTGGTGAGAATCGGCATGTCCGCCAACGGAATGGGCTGAGCTCCGATCGCAGTGCAAATGGCGGCGGTCGACTTTACCAAAACTTGCGCGACCTGATGCTGTGCTTCGCGGTCCCCCGAGATGCGAATCATTTCGATTCGTGCTTCGTTCGGTAGCTCGCGCGCTAAGATCGACAAGAAATCGTGTGCCGAACTTTGGTTAGGGGAGAAGCTGAAAACCTGCACCAACCTGCTGCCTATCGCGGGTTTCGATTCGAGAGCGGTTTGAAGTCGTGCCCCACTCTCATCGGAAGCGTCGTCGTTGCGTTTGTGATCGCGCGAGCTGCTCCGCTTTAGCGAAGAGATTGTGATGCCAATCAGCTTCGCTTTGATTCCGGTGCTATCGTTCCAATCAAGGCAGTTTGAGAGATTCTCGATCTCGGCTTTTCGGTGTCCCCGGGCAGCATCGCCTTCGTCGACAAAAAAAATGATATCGGCTGGCTGCCGCTTCAATTCTTCCTGAACCTGATTGCGGGCGGAATCACCCGCTCCTCGCGCGTCGATAATTGACATGGTGCCGCGGTCGGAGAAATGCACATCTTGCCAGCGGTAAATTTCAGTCGTCCTGTCTTCCGTCCGCTGCGAAGTAACCGGCGGAAAGATGGTGGCGAGGATCTGCGCAATTGGCATTTTGCCTGATCCGCTGAACAGGAATCGCGGCGCGCGCTGTTGCAGAAATAATTCTTTGAGGGGAGTCAGCTCGCTCAAGATCGGTTTTTGAATCGTCGCCGGTAGCTTGCTCGCGAAACTTTCGAGCCGCTCGACCACGTGGAGAAGTAAGGGTTGATTCATCGCCCCGATCGCATTAGCGAGCCAACAATTGTCGATCTTTAATCAGGAAAGCACGAGCGGGAAATTACCTGAAATCGTTTCCATTCCAGAAGGGTGCCGGATATAAACGCCAGCATGAGTTTGAACATAGAGATTCTTTCCCGTGCCGCCAATGAGGCGCGTGGTTTGTGCATGGACGCAGTGCAGGCTTCTCAATCCGGCCACCTCGGGCTTCCGCTGGGCTGCGCCGAGATGGGCGCGGTCCTCTATGGTTATGCTCTTAAACACAATCCCGATCAGCCGCACTGGATCGGGCGTGATTATTTCGTTCTCTCAGCCGGTCACGGCAGCATGTTCCTTTATGCCTGGCTGCATTTATGCGGATACGATTTGCCACTGTCGGAAATCAAACGCTTCCGGCAACTGCATTCCAAAACACCAGGACACCCGGAGTTTTTCGAGACGCCCGGCGTGGAATGCACGACTGGTCCGCTTGGGCAGGGCGTGGGCAACGCTGTGGGCATTGCCGTCGCGATGAAAATGGCGGCCGCGCGTTTCAACACGACTGACCATCGCATTTTCGACCAGCATGTCATTTGTCTGGCGGGTGACGGTTGCTTGCAAGAAGGTGTTTCCGCTGAGGCGAGTGCTTTCGCCGCGCACTTCGGTCTCGATAATTTAATCCTGATTTACGATTCAAACGCGGTCACGCTCGATGCTCCGGCAAAAGCCTCGCAGAGCGAGGACACGGCCGGGCGATTCAAAGCTTACGGATTTGATGTCCAGGAAATTAACGGGCAGGACATGCAGCAATTTCTCGACGCGCTCAACACCGCAAAAGAGCGGGACGATGGCAGACCACAGTTCATCATCGCACACACATTGGTTGGTAAAGGGATTCCCGAAGTCGCCGGAACATACAAGGCACATGGAGAAGCCGGCGCAAAATTTGTCGATGCCGCACGCAAAGGACTTGGCTTGCCGGACGAACATTATTTTGTCTCGGAGGAAACGAGAAAATATTTCGCCGAGCACAAAAAGAAATTGCTGGCCGATTACGATCGATGGGAAAAATCTTACAACGAATGGCGCAAGAAAAATGCGGAGGAGGCGAAGCTACTTGACGCTGCGATCGACCGAAAGGTACCCAGCGATCTTTTATCGAAAATTCCGGAGTTTCCGAAAGACGCGAAGCTTGCTACGCGCAAGGCGGGCAGTGAAGCGCTCCAGCCGCTGGCGCAAGGGATGCCGTTCCTCATCAGCGGCAGCGCTGATCTCCATGGGTCGACATTGAACTACATCAAAGACGGCGGCGATTTCACCCGCGACACGCCGAAAGGGCGCAACATCCATTTCGGTATTCGCGAACACGGCATGTGTGCGATCATGAATGGCATTTCGTATCACGGCGTCTTTCGCGCTTCGGGCGCGACGTTTCTCGTCTTCACTGATTACTGTCGCGCGTCCATTCGGCTTGCTGCGCTTTCGAAGCTGCCGAACATCTACATTTTTACGCACGACTCCATCGGCGTTGGCGAAGACGGTCCGACGCACGAGCCGGTCGAGACGGTGAGTTCCGTTCGTGTTATGCCGCAGATCGATGTCATTCGTCCAGCCGATCCGGAAGAGACTGCGGGAGCTTTTGTTGCGGCGGCGCAACGGATTGATGGACCGACGCTGCTCGCGTTAACGCGGCAGGTCGTGCCGATCTTGAACGATGTCGATGTTAAGGCGCGTCGTGAAGGCGTCGCGCGCGGCGGTTACGTCGCGAAAAAGGAAAAAGGAAAACTCGATCTCATCATCATGTCGTGCGGCAGCGAATTGCAGCACGCGCTCGCCGCCGCCAAAGAACTCGGCGACGGTGTGCGCGTTGTCTCAATGCCTTGTTTCGAGCGTTTTGAGCGTGAATCGGAAGAGTACCGCGAAAAAGTGTTACCGAAATCGTGCCGACGCCGCGTCGCCATTGAAGCGGGCGTGCCCGACACCTGGTATCAATACGTCGGCCTCGACGGAAAAATTATCGGTCTGCATGAGTTTGGCTTGAGTGCGCCGGGCGCCGACGTAATGAAAGAGCGCGGCATCGACGCCAAGCACGTTATCGACGCGGCGAAGTCTCTTTAGAACGCTTCTTCGGGCTCACTCACGTTCCGCGCGCGATCTTCAAAGCGGGTGAATTCTTTCAGGAACGTGAGGGGAATCTCGCCGACGGGACCGTTGCGTTGTTTCGCGATGATCAATTCGGCTTCACCGGATTTTTCCTGGCGCGCTTCTTCATCTTCTTCGTACATCTCCGGCCTTACGAGCAATCCGACAAGATCGGCGTCCTGCTCGATCGAGCCCGATTCCCGCAGATCGCTCAAACGCGGTTTGCCCCCTGAGCGCGCTTCTGGCTGTCGATTCAATTGCGCGACGACGATGATCGGAATCTTCAGTTCTTTAGCCAAGCCCTTGATGCCGGCCGAAATTTCCGAAATCTCCAGCTGTCGATTATCCTGCGCACGGCGAGATGTCGATCTTAGCAACTGCAAATAATCCACGATCAGGAGTTGCACGTCCTGTTGCGCTTTGAGCCGGCGCGCCTTGGCGCGCAGTTCGAGAATGCTCAGCCCGGCACTGTCATCGATGAAAATCTTTGCTTCGGCCAGTTTCGAAGCCGCCGCCGTGAGACTTGGGAAATCGCGCTCGCCCAAAAATCCATCGCGCACTTTTTGCAAATTCACGCGTGCGCGCGAGCAAAGCAGACGTTGCACCAGCTGTTGACTGCTCATTTCCAGACTGAACACGCCCACCGGCAACCTCTCCTGAATGGCAACGTGCTCGGCGATATTCATGGCCAGTGCTGTTTTGCCCATGCTCGGCCGCGCCGCGATCACGATCATTTCCGATGGATGCATTCCACTCGTCATCCGATCGAACTCGACGAAGCCGGTCGAGATACCCGTAATCCCACCCTTGCGCTCGTACAATTTCTCAATGGCCTCGATCGCCTCCATCACCTGATCCTTCATCGAGAGCATCTGACCTTTGAAACGGTCTTCGCCGACGGCGAAAATTTTCTGCTCCACCTCGTCGAGCAGATTGCTCACCTCGTCCTGTTCTTCGTAGGCGCGGCGCACGCTTTCTGTGGAAGCGGCGATGATTTGTCGGAGGATGTACTTGTCGCGAACGATCTCCAGGTAATAGGCAACGTTCGCTGCCGTCGGAACAAAGGTGAAGAGGCTGGTAACAAACGAGGCGCCGCCGACTGCTTCCAGCAGATTTCGATCGCGAAGCACTTGAGTGAAGGTGATTAAATCGATCGCTTGGCCAGCGTTCCAAAGATCGACAAGTACGATGTAAATGGTTTGATGCGCCGGAATGTAAAAATATTCTTCGTTAATTTTCTCGACGCATTCCGCAATCGTTTCGCGTGGCGAGATGAGCATCGAACCGAGCACACCCTGCTCCGCTTCGACGCTGTGTGGCGGCGTACGGTGAATATCCTGCGCAGAAGCTGTTGGCGAAGTGGGAAAAACTTTTCCTTCGCTCCGCGCCGCCGAACCTCGGCCAGCGCCATTTCCCGCTGTCTTACGAGGCTCCTCTCCAGTCCGCGAGGACGGTTGAGTCGCCATTTAATTAGGATTCTTTATTTCGTCGGAAAAACGATCGGTGTTTTTTCTCAGTGTGTTCGGCCGGTTCTTCCGCTTTGGGCGCCTCCGCCGATTTCACCAGAAAACTAAATTGTGCGGTCACGTCGTGATGCAACTTAATTGTAACTTCGTGTTCGCCCGTGTCTTTGATCGGGCGTTCGAGAACAATTTTATGCCGATCAATCTCCACGCC
>JALYUC010000014.1 GCA_030853965.1 Verrucomicrobiota bacterium
CGGCGCCCGGTCGATAAAAGATTTGTTCTGAAGTTTGCCTTTCACCGTTCGCAATTCTTCTTCCAACTTCGCGATCTCTTTCTGGAGTCGCTCCCGTTCGACCGTTCTGTCCCCGGCAGTGACAGTGAGAAAAATTTCGCCCAGCGGCGTGACCGCCATCGGGACACCGGCCGCCGCTTTGTGTTGTCGATCGAGCTTTATTTCGTCGGCGTTGAGCAATCGCGCGATCGACGCCAGTTCCCCCCCGATCGTCTCGGCCTGACTTCGCAAAATGAAGTTTGCCTTCTTGTTCGAAGGAATTTTAGCTTCGGCGCGAAGATTGCGGCCGGCTTGCACGATCTCGAAAATACTGGCTACGAATCTTCGCGTTTTCACAAGATCGACATCGTCCAAAGCGACCTTCTCCGGCGGCGGCGCGAATTGAATCGAGTCTTTGCCCAAACCAAACACCGACCACAGCTCCTCCGTGATATGCGGCATGAACGGATGAAGCAATCGCAGGACCGATGAAAGCACCACATCCATCGTGGCGAGCGCGGCTTTCTTCTTTCCTTCGTTGTCGCCGAAGATCTCGGTTTTCGCTGCTTCCACGAACCAGTCGCAATAGTCGCTCCAGAAAAAATCGTAAATCCGTTGCGCCACCGTGTTGAATTGATATTCACGATACGCCGCCTCGATTGCCTCTATTGTTTCGTTCAATCGCGCGAGAACTTCGATGGCGAAGATCGACAATTGTCTGTTGTCGATCTTCGGCGTGGCCTCGCTCGGCCCATGCATCTGTCGAAAACGCGCCGCATTCCAAAGCTTCGTGGCGAAGTTGCGGCCCTCTTCGATTTGTTTTTCATCGAAGCGAATGTCTTGCCCGCTCGGCGCGATGCGCATGAGACCGAAGCGCAGTCCGTCCGCGCCGTACTTGTCAATCAACTCGAGCGGATCGGGCGAGTTGCCGAGCGACTTCGACATTTTGCGACCCTGTTTATCGCGAATCAGGCCTGTTAAGAACACATCGTGGAACGGAATGTTATCTTCGATCCGATCACTCTTGCCGGGCTTGAATTCGAGACCGGCGATAATCATGCGCGCGACCCAGAAGAAAATAATGTCCGGCGCGGTCACGAGCACGCTGGTCGGATAAAATTTCTTTCGCGTTTCTTCATTCATCGTTTCGTAGGCCCAGAGCCATGACGAGAACCAGGTATCGAGAGTGTCGGGATCTTGTTTCCAACTTTCGCCAGGCGATTCGATCTGCACGCGCACTTCGTTGTCGTGATACCAAGCCGGAATGCGATGTCCCCACCAAACCTGCCGGCTAATGCACCAGTCTTGAATGTTCCCGAGCCATTGCGCATAAACCTTTTCCCAATGCGCCGGAAAGAAGCGAATGAGATGATCGCGCACGACCGCAAGCGCTTCTTCTGTTTTTGGATAACGCAGAAACCATTGTTCGCTGATGCGCGGCTCGATCGGCACTTCACTGCGATCGCTGAACCCAACGCTGTTCTCGTACGGCTCGGTCTTCGAAAGCAATTGTCGATCTTGCAACATCTCCGCCGCTTTCGCGCGCGCCTGGAATCGGTCGAGCCCATGCAACTCGGGAACAGCAGGACAATCGATTCGTCCATCGGGCGTTAAGATATCGAAGATCGCTAACTTGTGGCGCTGACCAATTTCAAAATCCAATTTGTCGTGGCCAGGAGTCACTTTTAAGGCGCCGGTGCCGAACTCAGGATCGATCGCCTCATCGGCGACGATGGGAAGCTTCTCGCGCGCGAGCGGACGCCAGGCGTGTTTGCCTATAAGATCGATATATCGCTTGTCGCTTGGGTAAACGGCCACCGCGGTGTCGGCCATGATCGTCTCCGGCCGCGTTGTCGCGACTTCGAGGAAGCGGCCCGGTTCTTCCACGATTTCATACCGGACGTAGTAAAGATTTCCCTTCTGCGGCTTGGAAATTACTTCCTCGTCGGAAAGCGCGGTCTGCGCGGCTGGGTCCCAATTAATCATGCGGCGGCCGCGATAGATCAGACCTTTCTTGTAAAGATAGACAAAGATGTTTTGCACGGCGCGGACGTAATCGTCATCAAAGGTGTAACGCTGGCGCGACCAATCAGCTGAACAGCCCAGTCGCTTGAGTTGTTGGATGATGATGCCGCCATGTTTGTCCTGCCATTCAACAACGCGGCGCAGAAACTCTTCGCGGCCGAGATCGTGACGCGTCACGCCTTCATTTTTGCGCAGCCATTTTTCGACCGCCGTTTGCGTTCCGATGCCAGCGTGGTCGACACCGGGAAGCCAGAGAACCTCGTGACCCAACATTCGCGCACGGCGCGCGAGAATGTCCTGAATGGTGTTGTTGAGGACGTGCCCAAGGGTCAAGACGCCGGTGATGTTTGGCGGCGGCATAACGATTGAGAATGCCGACTTCGCCGATTTCGGATTTGCTTCGAAATCGCGATTGTCGATCCAACGCGCGTACCATTTTGGCTCCACGCTCTTCGGGTCGTACGTTTTTGAAAGTTCAGCCATCGCGAAGGAATCATCCGAAGCCACAGCGCGTTTGCAAAATGAAAAGGTAGGGACAGTGCGCTGCGCTGTCCACGGACGCCGCAGCGCGGCGTCCCTACCACTTGCGACACTCACCGATCCCCGCCACTTTCCCGATGCAAATGCGTTCGCGACTCAGAATCATCATCGGGCTCACACTTCTTTCTACAACCGCCCTCGCGGGTGACGATTGGACGGTGCTGAAGCAACAAGGCCGAGATTACGTCACCTTCTCGAACGTGGCCCATTTCTATCAATTTCCTGAATACACGCGCGTTAGTCGCACCATTTCCTTACGCAGCCAGCACCGCGGCATTCGCGCCCAGTCGGGCACCAGCGAGCTTTATATTAACGGCGTACGCTTCTTTACCGAGTTTCCGATTTTGAGCAACGGGACCGACGAACTGATTTCCGCGCTGGACGTCAGCAAGATTATCGAGCCCGTGCTGAGGCCGTCACGGCTTAAGAATTCGCATAAGATCGAAACGGTCGTGCTCGACCCTGGACACGGGGGCGTCGACAGCGGCGCTTCCAATGGATGGGGCGCGGAGAAAAGTTTTACCATGGATGTGGCGATGAATGTGCGCGAACAACTGATCCGGGCCGGCTACAAAGTCGAAATGACGCGGTCGAGCGATAAAACTGTTTCTTTGGAGGAACGGGTAAATTTTGCGAATCGTTTTCCCAACGCTGTTTTTGTCAGCATTCACTTTAATTGGAGCAGCGGCGCCGAAGGTCTCGAGACTTACGCGCTGGCGCCGCCGGGCGTGCCTTCCAATATGTCGAGCGAGAACCACAGTTCCGTTGGAAACACTGGATGGTGTCCCGGCAATACCCAGGACGAACACAACATCGCCTTGAGCGCGGCCGTGCATGCTTCCGTGCTGACGCGATTATCGATGTTCGATCGCGGGGTAAAACACGCGCGCTTTCACGTTCTTCGAGGCGTTAAGGTCCCTGGCGTTTTGGTCGAATGCGGTTTTCTTAGCAATGTGTCCGAGGGACAGCGCGTCGCGACCGCGCAATTTCGTCAGCAAGTCGGAACTGCGATTGCGCAAGGCATCCAGAATTATGATGCGGCGGTCAACTACCGCGGCACCGGCCAAACGTTCGCGACCGCAAAAACCCATTTGCCACCGCATTCTCGTCCCATTAGCGAACCGCTTTCGGCCTACGTGCCGAGCGAGCCAACTCAAATCGATCAACCGTCGATCTCCATCAGTGCCGGCGAATAAAACTCCAGTGCCAGCAGCGGAGGCAGGCAAGCCATCGCATTCGGATGCGCGGCCAATCGGCGTTTTCGACTCCGGAATCGGCGGACTCACCGTCGCCAAAGCGCTGCAGGAACTTTTGCCTAACGAAAGAATTTTTTACCTCGGAGATACAGCGCGGGTGCCCTACGGAAACAAGAGCGCGGAGACGGTGGAACGTTATAGCATGGAACTGGCAAACATGCTGATGAGCGAAAACGCGAAAGTGATTGTTGTCGCGTGTAACACCGTTTCCTCTGTCGCCATCCCAAAATTGCGAACACACGTCTCTGTTCCGGTAGTCGGTGTAATCGAGCCAGGCGCACAAGCAGCGATTGCTATCACGCGCAATCGTCACGTCGGCGTGATCGGAACACGCGCGACCATTCGCAGCGGCGCATATGAAAACGCTCTACGCGCGCTCAATGTCCACGTCCGAGTCACCAGTCAGGCCTGTCCGTTGTTCGTGCCCTTGATTGAAGAAGGATTGCTGAATGACACGCTGACAGATCAAACGATTGCGCGTTATCTCGATCCCATGATCGCCGACGGAATCGACACGCTCGTCCTCGGCTGCACTCACTATCCCTTACTCGCCGGCGCCATCGCCCGCGCGCTTGGCAACGACGTAGCACTCGTCGATTCCGCGCGGAACTGCGCGACCGCGGTGCGCAATTTGTTAGATCGACAATCGCTCCGCGCGCCATCCTCCGCCAAAGGGGAGCTGCAAGTAGCGCTGACGGATTCCGCCGACAATTTCCTGGACGTGGCAAAGGAAGCATTGCAGCTCGAAATCGGTGAAGTGCAGCGACTGTAGCGGCGCTCTCTGAGCGCGGAACTAGGTAGATTCGGCGGTCAGAGACCGCCGCTACAATTTCTTGCGCGTCGCTTTCGGAAGGCTCCTCACCACCAGTTCGTAGGAGTCGTCAATCATTGCGCGCAATTCCAATTCCGGAATTCGGCCTTCCAGCTGGACGGTGTTCCAATGTTTCTTATTCATGTGATAACCGGGCTGAACCTCCTCGTAACGATCGCGTAACTCCAGCGCCAGATCGGGATCACATTTCAAATTGGCAACCGAAGGAACTTCATCGAGCGCCGCAAGCGCGAACATCTTCCCCCCGACTTTGAACACCAGCGTATCTTCGCCGAACGGTGTGCTTTCAGTGGCCGCAGTCTTGCTTAGGCAATATTCGCGAAACGATTCGATATCCACGCTCGCGGCCAATCGTCATTCTTTCTCGCGATGCGGCGCGAGATCAGCGACAGCCGGCCCGTTTATGACATGTCCGAGAGTGTCAAAACGCGAACCGTGACAGGGACAATCCCAGGTCTTTTCCGCGCCATTCCAGTGCACGATGCATTTGAGATGCGGACACACTGCTGAAAATTCCTGGAACGTGCCCGACTGGTCACGAAATACCGCGACCTTGTGAATTCCGCGGCGAATAGTCGCGCCTTCACCGGGTTTGAGTTGATCCATGGTCGCGTCGCTGCCGGTGAAGTAATCCACAAACTGCTTCGCAACATTGATGTTCTCTTTCGCGAAGTCAGACGAAGCACGCAAAGTAACGCGCGAAGGATCATATAGCTTCGCCCAGGCGTGATCGCCGCGGCGGATTAATTCCGGGATTAACATTCCCGCAATCGTTCCGTGCGTCATGCCGTTTCCGGAATCGCCCGTTACGACATAGACATTGTCTTTGTCCGCCGGATTTCGGCCGATGTATCCCAGACCATCTACTGGCTCCATCACTTGTCCTGACCAGCGAAAGAGGGCATCTTTCGCTTTCGGCCAGCGCGTCCGCGCCCACTCTTCGAGCCGTTTAAAGCGCGCCTCAAAATCATCCGCTTGTGCGGTCTTATGGTCCTCTCCCCCGACAACGAGGATCTCTTCGCCTTCATGCTCCCCTTTGGCCAGACGTACATAATGATAAGGAACGGAGCCGAGCCCGCTCTCCATTCCTGCGCGCTCCGCCGTATCCCAAAATAACGCACGCGTCACCGAGCCGGCCGGAACTAGGAGACCGACGACGTAGGTGGTATACGGCGCCTGCTTGGTATGAATAACGTAGCGATCGTTGATTGGACTATTGGTCGCGACAACAATTGCCTTCGCCTTGACCGTGAATTTTTCTGAAGTTGTTACTTTGGCGTCGTCGCCGCCAGTTGCTTCCTGAACCTTTGTTCCCGTAAAAATTCGGCCACCATCGCGCGCGATTGCGGCGCACAATCCGCGCAGATATTTCAGCGGATGAAATTGCGCCTGCCGCGGGAATCGGATCGCACGATGCGTATCGAAATCGTCGATCGGTGCGCGCTTGACCCATTCCACGTCCAACCCGCAGCGCCGGCAGGCTTCGAATTCCTTTTCGAGGTTCTTTAAGGATTCATTCGGCGGCTCGAACAGATAGCCGTCCAGACGTTCGAAATCGCAATCGATTTTCTCATCGCGCACGATTTGTTCGACTCGGTCAATCGCGGCCGAATGGCTTTGCGCCGCCAGCGTCGCGCCGTCTTCGCCGTAAAACTTCTCCAAATCGTAATAGCGATCATCCAGCGCATTGACCACGTGCGCGGTCGTGCGTGCCGTCATGCCGCGACCGATCAATCCATCGTCCAAAACCACGACGCTGCTCCCGGCCCGGGCCAGCGTGTAGGCAATAGAGAGGCCGGAAATTCCCGCGCCGATGACGCAAACATCCGCTGCACTGTTTTCGCGCAACGGGTTGAGCACGTCGAGCGGTACAGTCGATTCCCACAAGGATGCGTTCGCGCCAGCGCGCTGAGACTGATCTTTTTGAGTGGGCATACCCTTCAATTACGCAACGCGCGCCATGAGTAGTTGTATCAAGTCGGAAATTTTCACGCGCTCCTGTTTCATGGAATCGCGGTCGCGCAGCGTCACTGTGTTGCGAAGATCGATATCTTTTTCGCCGAGAGTTTCAAAGTCCACCGTAACGCCAAACGGCGTGCCGATTTCGTCCTGTCGCCGATATCGCCTGCCGATCGCGCCACCCTCGTCGTAAAAGACGTTCATATGCGGACGCAAAAGATCGACAATCTCCTTTGCCTTGGCCACGAGGGGCTCCTTGTTCTTAAGCAGCGGGAAAATCGCGCACTTGATGGGCGCGATGCGCGGATGGAAGCGCAGGACGATGCGTGACTCCATTTTTCCTTTCTCGTCCGGCGCTTCATCTTCCGAATAAGCCTCGCAGATCAACGCCAGGACCGTGCGATCCACCCCCGCGCTCGGCTCAACCACATGCGGAA